>JAHZFC010000167.1 GCA_019421525.1 Clostridiales bacterium | reverse complement strand
GCATGCTGATGGATGACGAGATCAACTTCCTGATCCTGGACGAGCCCACCAACCACCTGGACATCGACTCCCGGGAGTGGATCGAGGAGGCGGTGGCGGAGTACGGGGGCAACCTGCTCTTTGTCTCCCATGACCGCTACTTCATCGAGAAGTTTGCCCAGCGCATCTGGATGCTGGAGGACGGGAAGATCACCGACTTCCGGGGGAGCTATTCCGAGTTCCGGACCTTCCGGGAGCGGCAGGCCCAGCTGAAAAACGCCGCCAAGCAGGCTGCTCCGGAGCCCGTCAAGCCCAAGGAGGACAAGCCCCGCCGCCCCGGCGGCACCAAGGAGCTGGAAAAACAGGTCCGGGCAGCCGAGCGGGCGGTGGAGAAGGCGGAGGTCCGCCTGGACGAGCTGGCCCAGGAGATGGAAGAGGCGTCCTCCGACTACCTGAAGCTCCAGGACCTCTACGCCGAGCGGGAGAAGCTGGAGGACGAGCTGGCCCATTTGTATACGGAATGGGAAAGACTTGCGGCGGAGCTGGAAGAGGCGAAGGGGTAACGCCATGGACATTACGTTTCAGACGGATGAGGGAAATTTCAATTACCGTGTGTGCGCGGTCATGATACACGACGGGAAGCTGCTGGCTATGCACGACGGACGTTCCCCTTATTATTATCTGCCCGGCGGGCGGGTCATGCTCCACGAGACGGCGGAGCAGGCCGTGCTGCGGGAGGTCAAGGAGGAGCTGGGCGTGAACGCCCATATCGTCCGGCCTCTGTGGCTGAACCAGAGCTTTTTTACCGAAGATGTAGACCATGAGCAGTATCATGAGCTGTGCCTTTACTTTTTGGTGGATATCGCGGACACGGGGTTGCTGTCATTGGGAGACGTATTTTCCGTGATGGAGGGGAGCCGCAAAAACCGGTTCGAGTGGCTGGCCTTTGAGCGGCTGGAAGCTGAGTACCTGTATCCGCTCTTTATCAAAAAGAGCATCTTCCATCTGCCGGATACACTGGAATTGAGGACGGAATTTCAATAGAGCATTGACAGATTTGATGATATGATGAAAAACTATAAAAATTACCAAGGAAAACGCTCCAAGAGCTGGGGCAAAAAGCTGCTGACCATCCTGCTGGTGCTGATCCTAATCGGGATGCTGGCCTTCTTCATCCTGCTGGGCATCGTGCTGGCGGGCAGCCATGACCAGGTGTCCGGCCAGCCCTCGGTGATGATCGTCCTGGGCTGCCAGGTGCGCCCGGACGGGCCGTCCATCCTGCTCCAGGACCGCATCGACGAGGCGGCAGCCTATCTGCTGGACCACCCGGAGGTGACTGTGGTCGCCTCCGGCGGCCAGGGCCCGGACGAGCCCATGAGCGAGGCCCGGGCCATCCGGGACGCCCTGGTGGAGCAGGGGGTGGAGGCGGAGCGCATCCTGCTGGAGGAGGCATCCCACAACACGGTGCAGAACCTGCGCTATTCCAAGGCGCTGCTGGAGGAAGAACATATCGACACCTCGGGCGGCGTTTTGGTGGTGTCCAACGGGTTCCACCTGGCCCGGGTGCGGATGCTGGCAGAGCGGTGCGGGTTCGGGCAGGTGTCCACCCTGGCCGCCCCGGAAAGCCACCTGCCCTCCCGGCTGGCCATGTATATCCGGGAGCCCCTGGCCCTGGTGAAATCCTTCCTCTTGGACAGATAGGAGACAGAAGAGATATGCAGGACAAGCTGACGGCCATCGAGGCCAAATACAGCCAGATCGAGGCCCAGCTGGCCGCCAACGAGACCTACAGCGACCCGGACCTGGTATCCCGGCTGAACAAGGAACAGCGGGAGCTGGCCCCCCTGGTCACCGCCTACCGGGCCTGGCTGCGCCGGAGGGAGGACCTGGAGGGAGCCCAGGCCCTGCTGTCCGACCCGGAGATGAAGGAGCTGGCCCAGGAGGAGTACGACCAGGCCCGGGCGGACCTGGAACGGCTGGAGCAGGAGATCCGCGTCCTGCTGCTGCCCCGGGACCCAAACGACAGCAAGAACGTCATCGTGGAGATCCGGGCCGGGGTGGGCGGCGAGGAGTCTGCCCTGTTCGCACACTCCCTGACCCGGATGTACACCATGTACGCGGAAAAACGGGGCTGGAAGGTGGAGGTCAACTCCGCAAACGAGACAGAGCTGGGCGGGTTAAAGGAGATCTCCTTTACTGTGATCGGGGACGGGGCCTGGTCCCGGCTGAAGTTTGAAAGCGGGGTCCACCGGGTCCAGCGGGTGCCGGAGACCGAGTCCGGCGGCCGGGTGCACACCTCCACGGTGACGGTGGCGGTGCTGCCGGAGATGGAGGAGGTGGACGTGGAGCTGGACCCGGCGGACGTGGAGATGCAGGTCTACCGGGCCTCCGGCGCCGGGGGACAGCACGTGAACAAGACCTCCTCCGCTGTTCGGCTCATCCACAGGCCCACGGGGACGGTGGTGGAGTGCCAGCAGGAGCGCAGCCAGTTCCAGAACCGGGAGAAGGCCATGAAGCTGCTGGCCTCCATCCTCTATGAGCGGGAGCAGGAGCGCATCCAGACCGAGTATGGCCAGGAGCGGCGCAGCCAGGTGGGCTCCGGCATGCGCAATGAGCGCATCCGCACCTACAATTTCCCCCAGGGGCGGCTGACCGACCACCGGATCGGGCTGACCCTTTATAAGCTGGACGCCGTCATGGACGGCGACCTGGACGAGATCATCGACGGCCTGGCCGCCGCCGACCAGGCGGAGCGGCTGCGCCAGTCAGAGAGGGATTGAAGGCATGTATACCCATGTGATATTCGACCTGGATGGCACCCTGCTCAACACCATCGACGACCTGACCGACGCGGGCAACCACGTCTGCGCTGCCCATGGCTGGCCCACCCACACGGTGGACCAGTTCAAGCACCTGGTGGGCAACGGCATCCCCACGCTGGTGTCCCGCCTGGCCCCGGAGGGGACTGGTGAGGATGAGGTGGCGGCGGCGCTGGCGGAGTTCTCCGCCTGGTATGACGTCCACAAGGAGGACAAGACCGCCCCCTATGCCGGCGTGCCCCAGGTGGTGGACGCGTTGAAGGCGGCGGGGGTGACGGTGGCGGTGCTGTCCAACAAGGCCCACGCCCTGGCCGGGCCGGTGGTGGAGGGCTACTACCCCGGCGTGTTCGACGCGGTCCAGGGAGCCCTTCCCGGCGTGCCGGTGAAGCCCGATCCCACCCTGTTGGACAAGCTGATGGAACAGCTGGGGGCGGACCGGGCCCACACCCTCTTCGTGGGGGACAGCAACGTGGACATCCAGACCGGGAAAAACGGCGGCCTGACCACCTGCGGCGTGCTGTGGGGGTTCCGCTCCCGGCAGGAGCTGGAGCAGGCGGGGGCGGACCATATCGCGGACCATCCCGGCCAGCTGGCCGCCCTGGTCACCGGGACGCAGCTGCTCTTCCCCGGCCAGACGGAGCGGGCCGCCCAGCTGCTCCGGCAGGGGGAGCTGGTGGCCGTGCCCACGGAGACGGTTTACGGCCTGGCCGCGGACGCCACCCAGGAACAGGCGGTCCACGCCAATTACGAGGCCAAGGGCCGCCCGGACACCAAGCCGTTGAACGTGCTGGTGGACGGCATGGCCATGGTGGAGCATGTGTGTAAAGAGATACCCCTTGATGCCTATAAGCTGGCCGGGGCCTTCTGGCCCGGTCCGCTGACCATGATTTTGAAGGGGAACGGGACGCTGCCGGACATCGTCCCGGCGGGGGGGAGCACCCAGGGGGTGCGCTGCCCCGACCACCCGGACACCCTGGCGGTGATCCGGGCCCTGGGGCGGCCCCTGGCCTGCCCCTCGGCCAATCTGTCCGGGCAGCCCAGCCCCAAGTCGGCGCCGGACGTCTACGCCCAGCTGGCCGGACGCATCGGCGGCGTGCTGGACGGCGGCAAGTGTGCCGTGGGGGTGGAATCCACCATTTTGGACCTGACCGTCACCCCCTGCCGCATCCTGCGACAGGGAGGGCTGAGCAGGGCGGCCATCGAGGACGTCCTGGGCCAGTCTGTGGAGGGATGATCCTATCAGAGCTTGGAGGGATACAGGTTGAAGATCGACGTGATCGGACCGGCGGCGGTGATCCGGGAGCCCGGAGTGCTCATCACAGACGGCAGTTCTGCCATGGATGTGCTGGCCACGGTCCGGTATGAGACCGGCTGCTCCGCTGTGATCGTGCACAAGGAGCAGCTGGACGAGTCCTTCTTCCGGCTGTCCAGCGGCCTGGCAGGTGAGGTGCTGCAAAAATTTGTGAACTACCAGATGCGTGTAGGGATCGTCGGAGATCTCTCCGGCTATACCAGCAAGCCCCTACACGATTTTATCTGCGAGAGCAACCAGGGCAGGCAGATCTGTTTCCTACCCACGGAGGCTGAAGCCATCGCCTGGCTGGAACGGGCTGTGAGAGATAGGCAGGCGACCTGAACGATGCGCATTGAGCCCCGCCGGGCCCTGAGACTATCAAGTCT
>JAHZFC010000166.1 GCA_019421525.1 Clostridiales bacterium | reverse complement strand
CGACGGCGTGCCTGAGCTGGAGATGGCCGGCCCCTATGGCTTCGGCGTGTTCGACAACAAGGACCAGGCCAAGATCGATGCCGCCAAGACCTTCATCGACTTCGTGTGCAACGATCAGACCGTGGGCACCGAGGTGGTCAAGACCACTACCTTCTTCCCCGTCCACTCTGACTGGGGCGACATCTACGCCGATGCCGAGGACGCTGACCTGCGCGCCCCCTTCGCCCTGATGAGCGACTACCTGGGCCGCTACTACAACCTGACCGGCGGCTGGACTGAGCAGCGCGGCTTCTGGTGGCAGGATCTGCTCCAGCCCATCATGATCAACGGCGCCGATGTGCAGACCACTGCGGATAACTATGTGGCCGAGGCCAACGCCAACATCGGCTGATCGGCACGATCTGAGCCTGCTGGAACTCATCATCTGATCTGCGCGACGCTGTGCCCGCTCCCTGGAGAGGGGGCGGGCACAGTTTTTCCCCTCTCTTTGAGGGGGGAACGTGATATCTGACATCGAGGGGGAATCAACATCATGGCACAAAACAACGCGGCTGCCGCCGCCGGACGGAAGCCCAAAAAACCCAGGCAGTCCCACACCTCCGGCATGAGCCGGGCCCTGGTCCGCAGGGAGACCTTCTCAGCCTACATGTTCCTGCTGCCCAGCCTGGTCTTCTTCGTGGGCTTCGTGGTCATACCCATGTTCATCTGCGTGTTCTACAGTCTGTTCGACTACTCGCTGGGCGGCATCGGGGACTTCATAGGGCTCCAGAACTATATCCAGCTGTTTCAGGACACCACCTTCCACCGCGGCTTTTTGAACACCCTGCTCATGGTGGTCGTGGCGGTCCCCTCCGTCACCGCCTTCTCCCTTTGGGTGGGCTCCGCCATCTACAAGATGAATGCCTTCACCCGCTCCTTCTTCCGCTGCGTGTTCTACCTGCCGGTGGTCACCGGCTCGGTGGCCATCACCGTGGTGTGGAAGTGGATCCTGGACCCCTACAACGGCATCCTCAATCAGGTGGCCGGCACCTCCAGCTTTGACTGGCTGGGCAATCCCAAAACCGCCATCTGGTTTATCATCCTGATCCTGTTCACCACCTCCATCGGTCAGCCCATCGTGCTGTATGTGGCGGCTCTGGGCAATGTGGACAACTCCATTATCGAGGCAGCCGAGGTGGACGGCGCCACCAAGTTTCAGGTGTTCTGGAAGATCAAATGGCCCTCCATCATGCCCACTACCCTGTATGTGCTGGTCATCACCACCATCAACACCTTCCAGTGCTTCGCGCTGATCCAGCTGCTGACCAAGGGCGGCCCGCTGAACTCCACCATGACCATCATGTACCAGGTCTACGACACCGCGTACCGGCTCAACGACCTGGGCTATGCCTGTGCCATCGGCGTGGTTCTGGCCCTCATCATCGCCATTTTCTCCGCCATCCAGTTCAAAGTGGCGAAGACTGACAATTAAGGAGGGGCGAGAACATGAAAAAAACCACTGATCTGAGCGGCACCTCCAAGGGGTATAAGGTTTTCTCCGTGGCCATCCTGGTGGTCATGGTGATCTTCTTCCTGTTCCCTCTGTACTGGATCGTCACCGGCTCCTTCAAGAACAAGCTGGAGATCACGGCCCGGACGCCCATCTGGTTCCCCATCGAACCCACGGTGGAAAACTACGCCCGGCTGTTTGACAACCCCGCCTTCCTGTGGCTGTTCAACATCATCTTCATTTCGGCGGCGGCTATGATCCTGACCTGTCTCACCGCCTCCCTGGCGGGCTACGCCCTGGGCAAGAAGCGCTTCATCGGCCGGGGCGTCCTGTTCACCATCATCATCTGCGCCATGGCCCTGCCCAAGCAGGTCATCGTCATCCCTCTGGCCCAGGAGATGACCAACTTCTTCCATCTGAACGATACCCTTTGGGCCGTCATCCTGCCCACGGTGGGCTGGCCCTTCGGCGTATTCCTGATGAAGCAGTTCTCCGAGACCATCCCGACAGAGATCCTGGAGGCGGCCCGGGTGGACGGCGCGGGTGAGCTGCGCACCTTCATCACCGTGGTCTTCCCTATGATCAAGCCCGGTATCGGCGCGCTGGCAATCTTCACCTTCGTCAACACCTGGAACGACTACTTCCTCCAGCTGGTCATGCTCACCAGTGAGGAAAACTGGACCCTGCCGCTGGGCATCTCCAAGCTCCAGGGCGAGATGTCCACCGACTACGGCCTGATCATGGCGGGCGCTGCCCTGGCATCCATCCCCATCATCATCGTATTCATCGCCTTCCAGAAGTACTTCACCCAGGGCATCGCCATGGGCGCGGTCAAGGGCTGATGGGGCAGGCTGTCTGATTTTGACGGATCTCGTACTTGACTTCCGCCCCTTCCCTGTATAAAATTAGTGCGGCCTCTGGGCCGACTTGAATGATCAGGAGACACGATCGACATGAACGATATCAGCAAATTCCAAGGCGTCATCCCCGCCTTCTACGCCTGTTATGACAAGGATGGCGCCGTCAGCCCCGAAGGGGTGCGCGCCCTGGCCCGTTACCTGCTGGGCAAGGGCGTCAAGGGCCTGTATGTGGGTGGCTCCTCCGGAGAGTGTATCTACCAGTCCGTGGCCGAGCGCAAGCTGGTGCTGGAAAACGTGATGGCCGAGGTGGGCGGAAAGCTCACCGTCATCGCCCACGTGGCCTGCAACAACACCGCCGACAGCCGCGAGCTGGCCGCCCACGCCGAGAGCCTGGGGGTGGACGCCATCGCCTCCATCCCCCCCATCTACTTCCACCTGCCTGAAAAGGACATCGCCAAGTATTGGAACGACATCTCTTCCGCCGCCCCCAACACGGATTTCATCATCTACAACATCCCCCAGCTGGCCGGCGTGGCCCTCACCCTGCCCCTGCTGGACGAGATGATGAAGAACCCCCGGGTCATCGGCGTGAAGAACTCCTCCATGCCGGTGTACGACATCATCCAGTTCCGCAGCCACGGCGCCATGGTGTTCAACGGCCCTGACGAGCAGTTCGTCTCCGGCCTGCTGGCCGGCGCGGTGGGCGGCATCGGCGGCACCTACGCCGCCATGCCCGAGCTGTACCTGACCGCCCGGGAGAAGGTGCTCTCCGGCGACATCGCCGCCGCCACCAAGCTCCAGGACGTGTGCTGCAAGCTCATCGAGGAGCTGTGCTCCGGCAAGTGCAACATGTACGCGATGATCAAAGAGGTCATCCGCCTCCAGGGCGGCCCTGACGCGGGCGACGTGCGCCCGCCCCTGGCCGGCCTGACCGAGGCTGACAAAGCCGTGGCCGCCCAGTGTGCCCGGGATATCAACGAGGCCATCAAAACGTACTGCTGAGGAGGAACTGAAACTATGAGAGTCTACCGCACAGAAGATTACCAGAGCATGAGCCGTCAGGCCGCCAACATCCTGTCCGCTCAGGTCATCCTGAAGCCCAACTGTGTGCTGGGCCTGGCCACCGGCTCTACCCCCATCGGAATGTATCAACAACTTGTCAACTGGTATGAGAAGGGTGACGTAGACTTCTCGCAGGTGCGCACCGTCAACCTGGATGAGTACCTGGGCCTGGCTCCTACCCACGATCAGAGCTACCGCTACTTCATGCAGACCAATTTCTTTGACCACATCAATATCAAGCCGGAGAACACCAACGTCCCCAATGGCCTGGCCGAAGACCCGGAGGCGGAGTGTGTGCGCTACAACAAGGTCATCGCGGACCTGGGCGGCGTGGATCTGCAGGTGCTGGGCATGGGCCACAACGGCCACATCGGCTTCAACGAGCCGGAGGAGGCCTTCGAGCTGGAGACCCACGTGGTGGACCTGACAGAGAACACCATCGCGGCAAATGCCCGGTTCTTCGCCTCCAAGGATGAAGTGCCCCGCAAGGCCATCACCATGGGCATCAAATCCATCATGCAGGCCCGGCATATCCTGGTGGTGGTCAGCGGCGAGGACAAGGCGGACATCGTCAAGACCGCCTTCGCCGGCCCTGTCACCCCCAAGGTCCCCGCCTCCATCCTGCAGATGCATCCCAACGTATCCCTGGTGGGCGACGAGGCCGCCCTGTCCAAGCTGTAAGGGCCAGCGGCCCCCAGCAGCCTCACAATCCAAACTCCCGGCCGCTACTCCCTTGGGCTTCGTCCATAGCGGCCGGGAGCCAAAAGAAGGAGGAAAAATCCGCCGGCCGGCGGTGCGGCAATGTGGAGACTTGCCGTAATGCCTCCGGGGTCTCACTCCCCGGACGGCGAGACTGGGTTTGCGGAGGCATCCCAGCCACGGTCAATGTGTATGGCAACTTTGAGTCTGAAGGGCGTCAAGAAGATCTACGACGGCGGCGTCACCGCGGTGCACGACTTCAATCTGGACATCGCGGACAAGGAATTCATCGTGCTGGTCGGTCCCTCCGGCTGCGGCAAATCCACCACGCTGCGGATGATCGCCGGCCTGGAGGAGATCTCGGAGGGCGAGCTGTACATCGGCGACAAGCTGATGAACGACGTGGAGCCCAAGGATCGGGACATCGCCATGGTGTTCCA
>JAHZFC010000165.1 GCA_019421525.1 Clostridiales bacterium | reverse complement strand
TGAACACCGGCGGCCTGTCCGGCCCCGCCGTGCTGCCCGTGGCGGTGCGGATGGTGTGGGAGGTGGCCAATGCCGTGTCCCTGCCCATCCTGGGCATGGGCGGCGTGGCCAAGGGGGAGGACGCGGCCCAGCTCATGCTGGCCGGGGCCACCGCCGTGGCGGTGGGCACCGCCTGCTTTGCCGACCCCTACGCCCCCATCCATGTGCGGGACGGCCTGGCGGACATCGCCGCCCGGCAGGGCCTGTCCGCCGTGTCGGAGCTCACCGGAGGGGTAAAGCCATGGTGAGGGCGGACTCGGACAGGAGCCCCAAGTTTTAGAGCAGAAAAGAGCGTGTATCCATGACAACGATCTATCTCATCCGCCATGCGGAGGCGGAGGGAAACATCTACCGCCGCTATCACGGCTGGTACAACAGCCTCATCACTCCCAACGGCTACCGGCAGATCCAGGCGCTGGAGAAGCGGTTCGAGGGGGTCCGCATCGACGCGGTGTGGTCCAGCGACCTGTTCCGCACCATGACCACCGCCGGGGCTATCTATAAGCGCCGGGGACTGGAGCTGCACACCGACCCCGGCCTGCGGGAGATCGGCGGCGGCGTCTGGGAGGACAAGACCTGGGGCTGGCTCCGCCGGGAGCATGGGCCATTGCTGGAGGCGTTCAACCGGGCGGATCCGGCCTGGCGGGTGGAGGGGAGCGAGACCTTCGGCTCTGTCCAGATGCGGGTGGCCCACGCCATCCGGCGCATCGCCGCCGCCCACCCGGGGCAGACGGTGGCCATCTTTTCTCACGGCACCACCATCCGCACGGCACTGGCCAAATTCTATGGCTATCCCCTTGATCAGATCGTCCGTGTGCCCCACGGGGACAACACCTGCGTGTCCAAGCTGAGCATGGATGGGGATCAGGTGGGGATCGAATACTTCAACGACAACAGCCACTTGGGGGAGCTGTCCACCCTGGGCCGCCAGAACTGGTGGCGGAAGGGAGGAGAGGCGGACTACGGCAGGACCAACCTCTGGTTCCGTCCCCTGGACTTTCAGACAGAGAGCGGTCTCTATGCCCAGGCCCGCCGGGAGGCATGGGAGACCATCCACCACACCATGAGGGGCTTTGACGGGGACGGGTTCCTGGCGGACGCCCAGGCCCAGAGCCGATACGCGCCCAACAGCGTGATGGTGGCCATGCGGGAGGAGGAGCCGGTGGGCGTGCTCCAGATGGACTTCCGCCGGGACGCGGACATCGGGGTGGGGGGGATCCCCTTCTTCTACCTGTCCCCAGAGGCGCGGGCCCATGGCTTGGGGGTGCAGCTGCTGGGCCAGGCCATCTCCACCTACCGTCCCCTGGGGCGGCAGTTCCTCCGGCTGCGGTGCGCGCCGGAAAATGAGCGGGCCCGCAGGTTCTATGAGCGGTGCGGGTTCCAGAAGATCGGCCAGGAGCCCGGCGGTCTGGGGATGCTGGATGTGCTGGAGAAGTTCATCGGCTACGATCTGAAGTGAGTGCGTCCGGCGGGCGGGATAACGAAGCGCCCGCCGGGGCATGATAGAGGGCAGAGAAAGACACGCCAAAGGCGTGTCTTTCTCTTTGGCACGGCAAGACGGACCATGGGATGGAACTGAGCTTGTCAAAAAAATAACGTGCGTAAATGAGGCGCAGACAAAATAGTTTATTTTTTAACGATTCCCACTTTACAAGCGGAAGGTTTTCATGTATCCTGTTAGCGAAGAAAACGGCTTGACGCGGCGGGGAAGACCTGGCCGCAGACCTCAGGCCAGACAAGGAGTTCTGTTATGCGAGGCGTAGAAACTCGTATCCAGGAGATCCGCCACAGGATCTTCCGTGAGGTGGCACGGATGGCTTACCACACGGAGTGGCCGGTGGACAAGCGCATCGAGGCGCTGCCCTATAAGATCATCCCCGGCGAGGTGGGCAATTACCGCAACGACGTGTTTTTAGAGCGGGCCATCGTGGGGGAACGGCTGCGTCTGGCCATGGGCCTGCCCTGCCGGAGCGCGGCGGAGCATGCCCCGCTGTCGGACAACATCGAGGCGGCGGACAAGCCGGAGACCTATTACACTCCGCCCCTGATCAACATCATCAAGTTCGCCTGCAATGGCTGTGCGGAGAAGAGGATCATGGTGACCGAGGGCTGCCAGGGCTGCCTGGCCCACCCCTGTGTGGAGGTGTGTCCCAAGGATGCCATCCATCTGGACCGCTACAACGGCCGTTCCCATATCGACCCGGAGAAGTGCATCCAGTGCGGCCGGTGCGCCGACGTGTGCGCCTATCACGCGATCATCAAGCAGGAGCGGCCCTGTGCCGCCGCCTGCGGCATGGACGCCATCCACAGCGATGCCAACGGCAAGGCGGAGATCGACTATGACAAGTGCGTCTCCTGCGGTATGTGCCTGGTGAACTGCCCCTTTGGCGCCATTGCGGACAAATCCCAGATCTTCCAGGTCATCCGGGCCATACAGTCCGGGGAACGGGTGTACGCCGCAGTAGCCCCTGCCTTCGTGGGGCAGTTTGGGCCCAAGGTCACCCCCGGCAAACTGCGTGCCGCCATGAAGCAGCTGGGCTTTGCCGACGTATTTGAGGTGGCCATCGGCGCCGACCTGTGCGCCACCCAGGAGGCGGAGGATTTCATGCGGGAAGTGCCGGATGAGCTGCCCTTCATGGGCACCTCCTGCTGCCCGGCCTGGTCGGTGATGGCCAAGAAGCTCTTCCCGGAGCACGCCAACTGCATCTCCATGGCCCTGACTCCCATGACCCTGACTGCCCGGCTCATCAAGCACCAGCACCCCAACGCGAAGGTGGTGTTCATCGGCCCCTGCGCGGCCAAAAAGCTGGAGGCCATGCGCAAGAGCGTGCGCAGTGAGGTGGACTTTGTGCTCACCTTCGAGGAGATGGCCGGGATCTTCGATGCCAGGCATGTGGATCTGACTGCCCTGGAGGAGGACCCGGAGGGCGTGAACGACGCATCCACCGACGGGCGCAACTTCGCCGTGTCCGGCGGGGTGGCCAAGGCTGTGGTGGATGTCATCAAGGCCAAGTACCCGGATAAAGAGGTCAAGGTCACTGCGGCAGAGGGCCTGCGGGAGTGCCGCAAGATGATGAAGGAGGCGGTGGCGGGCAAGTACCCGGGATATCTGCTGGAGGGCATGGCCTGTCCCGGCGGCTGTGTGGCCGGCGCGGGCACCATGCAGCCCATCAAGAAGTCCCAGGTGGCGGTCAACCTGTACGCTAAGCAGGCCAATCATCAGACCTCCAACGAGACCGAGCACATCAAGGAGCTGGACAAGCTGGTGGACTGATCGTCTGGCCCAAGCGGGATCGTTCCGAGCGGCGCAGCCGGTCCTACCGGCTGCGCCGCTTTCCTCTGGTGAGCCGAATGGGATGGGGCCATCTTTGATCTTACAGCCCTCCCCCTTGACTTTTGCGGTGGGAGTTGCTATGATATGCAAGAATTACCATCGGACAAGCGCCTTGACCCGTCCTGTCAGGTCTGAGCAGGGATGGGGTCCAGGCGTATTTTTAGGAGGAGGAACTTTTATGTTCCGAGAGATGCGCCGGAGCCGCCAGGCCCTGCCCCAGGAGGAATGTGCGGCCATTTTGGACCGGGGGACCCATGGCGTGCTGGCCCTGGCCGGAGATGAGGGCTATCCTTATGCGCTGCCCATCAGCTATGTCTACGCGGACGGAAAGCTCTATTTCCACTGCGCCGGATCCGGTCACAAGCTGGATGCTATCAGCCGCTGTCCCAAGGCGTCCTTTTGTGTGGTGGACCAGGACCAGGTGGTCCCCTTGGAGTATACCACCTGTTTCCGCAGCGCCATCGCCTTCGGCACCATCCGCATTTTGGAGGACGCTGGGGAGAAGCGCAGCGCCATCGAGAAGCTGGCGATGAAGTATGCTCCAGAGGACAGCCGGGAACACCGGGACAAGTACATCGAAAAAGACTGGGCCCATCTGTGCATGCTGGAGATGAGCATCGACCACCTCTCCGGCAAGGAGGGGAAGGAATTGACCCGGAGACGGCAGAAGCAGGTGTGACATACACTGGCAGGCGGTATCCTGTATCCGGTCTCCGTGAGCACAGTGAGGATCGCTCCAGTGACAGTCCGGTAAAAAGCAGCCCCTCTTCCCATCGGGAAGAGGGGCTGCCGCACAGTCAGCAGGGGCCATCAGGCGAGGATGCAGCTCAGCGGTCCCACTTGTCGATGAGGGCCCGGAGCTGGTCGGCGAATTTGCCCAGATCCTTGTTGGTGCCGCCGCGGTTGCGGGCGATGACCTGGCGCATGCGCTGGCCCACTTCCTCCAGCCGACGGAACGCGGGGGAGGCGGAGCCGGGCAGAGCGGCAGGGGCCTTGGGCTGGAGCACCACGCCGGGGGCCAGCATCCGGTCAGCCAGCAGGTCGTAGACCTCCTCGTAGTTGGGGGAGTGGGCGGCAAGACCCAGGTCCCGGAGGGTCTGGGCGTAGACTTCGGTGACCTGGCTCTCCCCATGGACCACAAAGACGTGTTTGGGCTTGGGCTGGTAGGCCTCGATCCAGCGCAGCAGTCCGTCCCGGTCCGCATGGGAGGACAGGCCGTGGTAGTTGACGATCCTGGCACGGACCG
>JAHZFC010000164.1 GCA_019421525.1 Clostridiales bacterium | reverse complement strand
CACCCCCTAAGCGTGCTTTTGCCTACTTTTCGCACGAGCGAAAAGTAGGCCCCCGGAGGGCGGGACGGCCTCAAGTGGTCGCAAGGGCCTGCCCTTGCTGCGGCTGTCAAAAGAAATGGTTTTTGGAGAGTTGTTCCCAAAGGCGAAGCCTTTGGAAAACAGGGCAAGGGCGTCAGCCCTTGCCCTACCGCTTGGGTTTGGGCTTGAAGAGGAGGGCCACCAAGATCCCCAGGAAGATGGCCGCCGTGATGCCCCCCGCTGTGGCGGTGAGCCCGCCGGTGAGGGCGCCCAGCAGGCCGTCCTCTGCCACCGCCTTCTGGACCCCCTTGGCCAGGGAGTAGCCAAAGCCGGTGAGGGGGACAGTGGCCCCGGCCCCCGCCCAGTCGGCCAGGTAGTGGTACACCCCCAGGGCGCCCAGCACCACGCCGGACACCACATAGGTCACCAGGATGCGGGCGGGGGTGAGCTTGGTCTTGTCGATGAGGATCTGGCCGATGGCGCACAGCATGCCCCCGCACAAAAAGGCTTTCAGATATTCCATGTTCAGTGGCCTCCTTCCAGGGCGACGGCATGACACACGCCGGGAATGGACTCCCCCTGCTGGGTGGAGGTGGGGGAGAGCAGGGCCCCTGTGGGGCAGAACAGCACCCGCTTCCACCGCCCGGCCAGCAGGCCGGGGATGAGGTGGGCGCACAGCACTGCCGCCGAGCAGCCGCAGCCTGAGCCTCCGCTGTGGACGTCCTGCTCCTTCAGGTCGAACAGCAGCAGGCCGCAGTCGCTGTAATTGGACAGGGGGGTTCCGTCCTGGGAGAAGAACTCGGTGACGATCTCCCAGCCCAGCTTGCCCAGGTCCCCGGTGACGATCAGGTCGTAGTAGTCCGGCCCCCGGCCGGTGTCCTCAAAGTGGGCCCTCAGGGTGTCGTAGGCGCTGGGGGCCATGGCCGCCCCCATGTTGCTGGCGTCCTTGATGCCCTTGTCCACCACCTTGCCGACGGTGACGCAGGTGACGGCGGGGCCTTTTCTCCCCTCAGCGGCCAGCACCAGCGCCCCGGCGGCGGTGGCGGTCCACTGGGCGGTGGGAGCGCGCTGTCCGCCGTACTCCAGGGGGGTGCGGTACTGCCGCTCGGCGGAGCAGAAGTGGGAGGAGGTGACGGCGGCGGCGTACCGGCCATAGCCCCCTGCCAGCAGCAGGGCGGCCAGGGCCAGGCTCTCCCCCATGGTGGAGCAGGCCCCGTACAGCCCCAGGTAGGGGACATTGGCCTGCCGGGCGGCGAAGGAGGAGCCGATGCACTGGTTCAAAAGGTCCCCGGCCAGCAGCAGGTCCAGGTCAGGGGTATGCAGCCCGGCGCGCATAAGGGCGGCGTCCAGGGCCAGCTGCTGCATCCGGGACTCGGCCATCTCCCAGCTCTTCTCCCCAAAGGCGTCGTCCTTGCAGGTGTGGTCGAAGTGGCGGCCCAGGGGCCCCTGGCTCTCCTTATACCCGGCGGAGGAGCCGTGGCCGACGATGGTGGGCGGCCGGCCCGGCCGGAAGGTCTGCCTGCCCAGCTTGGTGTTTTCCATAGGTTCGACGGGCCTCCTTTGGATACGTTTGCCTTAGTTTGCGCCAAAGGGGAAAAAATATGACAGACCTGCGAGATCGACCATGGAAAAATCCCAGCGCCGGTGGTATAATACGGGATGTCCCTATTTCAGCATCAGGAGGACCGACCCTATGCCAGAGAACAAACGGACCATCGGATATATCTGCCCCGTCTGCGGCAAGGCGGTGGTGGTGGAGCGCAGCGAGTTCCAGCTGGCCGCCTCGGACAGCCGACTTCCCTGCCCCTGCGGCAGATCGGAGCTGACCATCCGGCAGCTGGGCGACCACTGTGAGATCACCGTGCCCTGCCTCTACTGCGCCAGGGACCACACGGTGGCCTGCTCCAACGACGCCCTGCTCCACCAGAAGCTGCTGAGCCTGTCCTGCTCCGCCTCCGGGCTGGGGTGCTGCTACATCGGGCAGGAGGACGCGGTGTTCCAGGCCATGGAGCAGCTGGAGCAGGCGGTGGACAAGCTGGTGATGGACAGCCAGGCGGACAGCCGTGGGGCGTTCCTGGACGAGGTGGTCATGGGCGAGGTGCTGGGCGAGCTCAAGGAGATCGCCGCCCGGGGGGGCATCTCCTGCGGCTGCGGCAGCACCGACTACGGCATCAAGGTGGGCTTTTCCGCCGTGGACCTGGTGTGCGCCCGGTGTGGGGCCACCCTGCGCCTGAACGCCGCCACCCCGGACGATATCGATGCGGTGTGCGCCCAGTACACCCTGACCATTCCCGGAAAAAAGGAGTAAGAGCTGTGAGCAGATATCTGGAATTTGACTGGACGGTGGACTCCCGGGCGGTGGACATGTTCGACCAGTGCCGCCCGTCGGCCATGCTGGGCTACCTCCAGGAGGCGGCCACCCTGGCCGCCCTGGACCTGGGGGCCTCCGGGCCCCAGGTGCTGGAGAAGTACAACTGCCTGTGGATGGTGTCCAAGAGCTGGCTGGAGCTGGATGAGCCCCTGCGGTGGAACCAGCGCTTCACCGTGCGCACCTGGCACCGGGGGGCCCTGGGGGCCTCCTCCTACCGGGATTTCGACATCTACCGGGACGGAAAGGTCATCGGCCAGGCGGTGACGCTGTGGGTGATGGTGGACGTGGACAGTCACAAGCTGTTCCGGATGAGGGACCTGGCGGAGTTCCAGGGCACCGACGGGGGAGAGCTGTGCAAGGACATCAAGCTACACCGGGTCAAGCTGCCCCAGGTCTTTGACGGCCGGGAGGAGCGGGCCATGCGCTACTCGGACACCGACATCAACGGCCATGTGAACAACGTCCACTACGCGGACTTCGCCTGCGACGCCCTCCACCTGGAGCGGCACGGCCAAGGCAAATTCGTCCGTACTGTCCAGATCGACTATGTGGGCGAGTGCCACGCGGGGGAGACCGTGGCCATCGACACCGCCGTACAGGGCGATGAGCTGTTTGCCCGGGGCCTGGGGCAGGAGGGCGACGAGCGCTTCGGCGTATGCCTGGGCCTGGACAAGCTGCCCTGAGAAAAACAAAACGGCCGCCGGCACGGGATACCCCGTGCCGGCGGCTTTGTCTGTCAGGGGCATCCCCTCGGCCAGAAGATCCGGCCGCGAAGGGGGCGGAGCCGGAGAAACAAATGGAAGTTGATGGGAGAAAGCAAACTAAAAGTGAGCGGTTTTTCGATTTTTGTATTCTTCTGGCGAAATATAAGGCGTGAAGATCCTCCTTTGTATAAAGAAACGAAAAATAATTATTTAAGGATCTGTTAATTAGTGTGTAACACTCTTGTGATTTTTTCAAAATGTGCTATCATAGGCACAATGCGCGGAGAGACCTCCCCGCGCTCAGATCCCTTCGGACCAAGCAATGGAGGATCGCTGGCATGGCACTGCTGGAATTTGTCAAGAGTTTGAACTTCGCTATCGTGATCTTATTTACCCTGCTGTATTTCTACCAGGGCATTTACATAGTGGTGGGGCTGGTCCGGCGGCGCTGGACGGACCGGCACCAGCCGAAAAAGCTCCACCGATTCGCGGCCATCGTCTCCGCCCGCAACGAGGAGGCGGTGATCGGAGAGCTGCTGGAGAGCCTGCGAAAACAAAACTACCCCCAAGAGCTGCTGGACCTGTATGTGGTGGCGGACAACTGCACCGACCACACCGCCGCGGCTGCCCGGCAGGCGGGGGCTTTCGTCTATGAGCGCTTTGACCAGAAGCGCAGGGGCAAGGGCTACGCCATGGACTACCTGTTCCGCCGCATGAGGGAGGAGGGGAAGGATGTCTACGACGGGTATTTTGTCTTTGACGCGGACAATCTGGTGGACCCCAACTTCGTGTCTGAGATGGACCGCACCTTCGACCGGGGATACGATGCGGTGACCTGCTACCGGAATTCCAAAAATTTCGGCAGCAACTGGATCTCCGCCGGATATTCCATCTGGTTTCTGCGGGAGGCCCGGTTCCTCAACTTTCCCCGCACCCTGCTGGGCACCAACTGCCACGTTTCAGGCACCGGTTTTCTGGTGTCCGCCCAGGTGATCCGGGACAACGGCGGCTGGCCCTTCCACCTGCTCACAGAGGATATCCAGTTCTCAGTGGACTGCGCCATCAAGGGCCGCCGCATCGGCTACTGCGACAGGGCGGTGGTCTACGACGAGCAGCCCACCACCTTCCGCCAGTCCTGGGATCAGCGGCTGCGCTGGTCCAAGGGCTTCTACCAGGTGGACCGGAAGTATGCCCTGCCTCTGCTGCGGGGCTGCCTGCGCGGAGGGCGCAGGGGCCTGTCCTGCTACGATATGTTTGCCACCGTGGCTCCCGGTATGCTGCTCACGGTGCTGATCATCCTGTTTAACGCGGTGACCCTGGCAGCCTGTTTTACCCAGCCCCACTATATGGCCCGCCGCATCGTGGATGTGACACTGGGCTTTATCGCCTCCGATCTGTGGAATTTTTATGTGGGCCTGCTGGCCTACGGCATGCTCACGGTGGTGTCCGAATGGCGGCGCATCGACGCTACGCCGATGCAGAAGATCGGGTATGTATTCACATTCCCGATCTTCATGTTCACCTATATCCCCATCCCGGTGGTCGCCCTATTC
>JAHZFC010000163.1 GCA_019421525.1 Clostridiales bacterium | reverse complement strand
CGGCCTCCACCAGTGCGGGGACACGCTCCTCGTAGTCCCGGGTGTTGATGCCCGCGCCCACCACATAGCGCTTCTGGCTGTCCAGCAGCTCCAGGGGGTTGGTCTTGTGGGCGTCGTAGTCCTTGCGGAACACCATGTACATCAGACGGCCCTCGTCGTCCAGGATGGGCAGGGAGTTGATCTTGTTGTCCCAGATGATGTCGTTGGCCTCCTTGAGGGTGGTGGAGGCGGGGGCGGTGACCAGCTTGTCGATGGGGGTCATGAAGTCCCGCACCAGCTCGGACCCGGTCATGCGGCTGACCCGGTAGTCCCGGCTGGCCACGATGCCCACCAGCCTGCCGGTGGCGGTGCCGTCCTCGGTGACGGCCACGGTGGAGTGGCCGGTCTTCTCCTTCAGGGCCAGGATGTCGTCCAGGGTGGCGTCGGGGCTGATGTTGGAGTCGGACACCACGAAGCCCGCCTTATAGCTCTTCACCCGGGCCACCATGGCGGCCTGGCTCTCAATGGACTGGGAGCCATAGATGAAGGCCACGCCTCCCTCTTTGGCCAGGGCCACGGCCAGCTTGTCGTCGGACACGGCCTGCATGATAGCGGACACCATGGGGATGTTCATGGACAGGGCGGGCTCTTCCCCCTTCTTATATTTGACCAGAGGGGTCTTGAGGCTGACGTTGGCAGGAGTACACTCGCAGCTGGAATAACCGGGGACCAGCAGGTACTCGCTGAAGGTGCGGGACGGCTCGCTGAAGATGTGGGCCATTGTGATTCCTCCCTGTAAATATGGTATCGTCTTAATGAATAAGGGAATTGTATCACACCGGACGGCAAAATAAAACCCCTCTCCCACAGAGAAACTTACACAAATTCCCGCCTGTTCCCCCGCCCGGTTTCGTCCCTTCGCCCGCCGGGACCGTCTCCCTGCCGGAGACGGGGCGGAAATATCCAAAGGCTGTGCCTTTGGCAACGCCTTTCCGGGGTCAGGTTTCGCCTGACGGCGACCTTCTTTTCGCTCGTGCGAAAAGAAGGCAAAAGCACGCCGGGGGACGGGCGCGGCGGACTACGGCTCCAAAGGGCGGGAGCCTGGGTCCTTAGCGCCCTTTCCCCCGAACCCCCGATCTTACGGGGGCCCAGGATAAGGAGTGCATCCTTCTCTTCCCGGCGTTGGGGTAAGCCGACACTCCCTACTCCCAGTCTCCGCTGCCGCTCTATTGGCAGTTGTGGAAACCTGCCCGGCCTTCGGGACACGCCTGATCACAGCCTAGACCTGGCCAGGCGCTCTACCGATAGAGCCTTCGCATCTAAGTCTAGTACGATGGAGCGGCAGCGGAAAGCGGCGCTCCGTGCGTCGGCTCACCTCAACGCCGGACGGGGTGGGGTGCATTTCTTATCCAGCTCTCCCGTAGAACGGGGGACCGGGGGTGCAGGCGCTTAGAACGAAAGCGCGTCCTTGGCGCTTGAAGTTCTTCCGCGCCTGACCCCCGGCGCATTTTTGGTTTCTTTTTGTGCGCACAAAAAGAAACTCGCCGTCAGGCGAAACCTGACCGACCGTTTCTTTTGGCAAGACAAAAGAAATGGGGTCGGGAAAAATATTCCCCAAAGGTGAAGCCTTTGGATAATAGGCCATGGGCGCCCGCCCTTGGCTTTTGATTTCTTTTTCCCCGCGCAAAAAGAAACCCGCCGGAGGCCCGGCAGGGCCTCATAACGAAATACAGCTTGACTTTTCCCCATGGACAGGCATACAATACCTTTTGCACTTTTGACGTTGAGATCATAGAGAGAAAAGAGTTTGATGTTCCCGAGATGAAACACTTTGACATGAGCTTGACAGAAGGCCCCATCGGCAAGCAGCTTCTGTCCTTCACCATCCCCCTGATCCTGGGGAACCTCTTCCAGCAGCTGTACAATGCCGCGGACACGGTCATCGTGGGCCAGTTCGTGGGGGACACCGCCCTGGCGGCGGTGGGCTCCTCCAGCTCTCTGATTGAGCTGCTCATCAGCCTGTTCATGGGCATCGGCATCGGCGCGGGCGTCATCATCTCCCGCTACTACGGCGCCGGGGATATGGAGGCCATGAGCCGCACCATCCACACCACGGTGACCGCCGGTCTGGTGTCCGGCGTGGTGCTGTCGGTGCTGGGGGTGGCGGTGACGCCGCTGCTGCTGCGGTGGATGGGCACGCCGGACAACGTGCTGCCCCAGTCCATCCTCTACTTCCGCATCTACTTCTGCGGAGTGCTGTTCACAGTGCTCTATAACTTCGGCAGCAGCATCTTCCGCGCCCTGGGGGACTCCAAGCGGCCGCTGTACTACCTCATCTTCTCCTCCTTCACCAACGTGGTGCTGGACCTGCTGTTCGTGGCGGTGTTCCACTGGGGGGTGGCCGGGGCCGCCACCGCCACGGTGATGGCCAACGCTCTGTCGGTGGTGCTGGTGTTCTACCGTTTGTGTACCGAGGAGGGGCCCCAGCGGCTTTACCTGCGGCAGCTGCGGCTGGACAAGCCCTACCTCATCCAGGTGGTCCGCATCGGCCTGCCCAGCGGGCTGCAGAACGCGGTGGTCTCCCTGTCCAATGTGGTCATCCAGTCGGGCATCAACGGCTTCGGCGACCTGGCCATGGCCGGCTGCGCCGCCTACCGGAAGATCGAGGGCTTCGCCCTCATGTCCTCGGGCAGCTTCTCCATGTCCCTGTCCACCTTCATCAGCCAGAACATCGGCGCAGGCAGGAAGGACCGGGCCAAGCGGGGGGCCAACATCGGCCTTCTCATGACCATGGGCATCGTGGTGGTGATCAGTGCGTTCATCTTCGCCCTGGCCCCCCAGCTGGTGGAGATCTTCACCGACGACCCGGTGGTGGTGGACTACGGCGTGGCCATGGCCCGGACCATCGTGCCCTTCTACTTCCTGGTGGCCTACTCCCACGGCATGGGCGGCATCCTCCGGGGCGCCGGCCTGGCCAAGGTGCCCATGTTCGTGATGATGTTCTGCTGGTGCGTGTTCCGGGTGATCTGGATCCAGGTGGCCGGCGCCCTCATCCACGACATCCACGTGGTCTTTGTGGCCTACCCCATCACCTGGGCCCTGAGCGGCATCATCTTCACCCTTTACTACTTCAAGAGCAACTGGCTGGAGCGCCAGCAGCTGTGACCAACACTTTGGGAGGGACCACACTATGGACCGCATCTTCTCCCCTGACAACCTGTTCTTCCGCACCCTGGCCCGGGGGGTGGACATCGTGGGCCTGTCCCTGCTGTGGGTGCTGCTGTGCATCCCGGTGGTGACCATCGGCCCGGCCACCGCCGCCCTTTACCACGCCATCGCCCGGGTGTTCCGCTTCCACGAGGAGGAGGGGGCCTTCGGCCTGTTCTTCCGCTCCCTCAGGACCGATCTGAAGCAGGGGGCGCTGGCCACCCTCATCCTCCTGCCCTTTGCCGCGCTGCTGTACGGCCTGTACTGGGTGTACGGCGCCGCACTGGACGAAGAGCTGGCCGGGGCCACCGTGGCCTATGTGTTCTTCCTCATCCTGCTCATCATCCCCATCGGGCTGGTGTGCTGGCTGTTCCCCCTGCTGGGCCGGTTCCAGTTCTCCCTGCCCGACCTGTTCGTCACCGCCTTCCGCCTGATCGTCGCCCACATCCCCACCACACTGGTGATGGTGGTGCTCACCGTACTGCTCGTCTCCCTGTCCGCCTGGCTCTACCCCCTCATGCTCTTCGCCCCCGGCCTGTGGGCGGTGTGCGCCTCCCACCTGCTGGAGCGGGCCTTCGCCAAGCACATGGAGCCCCAGCCGGAGGACGGGCCGGACGGCTCTGAGGACTGACGCCCTCCTGTATCCCTCTTTCTTCCATCTTTTCGCATCTTTTTCGGCCCGAAACGCGCATCCTGCGTTTCGGGCTTTTTGGCGGATTTTCATTTTTTCTTTCTCTTTGAAAAAAATTTTCATCAAATATGAAAATGTGAAAATTTTTTACCATTTCCTATTGACTTTTCAGGTGGAACATTATACAATTTCAACAGATGGATCCCTGGGTACAGGAATCCTATCGTCTAAAACATCAAGGAGGAACACGCCAATGAGAATGAAAAAGCTGTTCGCCCTGCTGCTGGCCCTCGCCATGGTCTTTGCCCTGGCCGCCTGCAGCAATAATGGCGACGAGACATCCACCCCTCCCGCTTCTGATGCCGGCACCACTGAGAGCCAGGGCACCGGGGGCGAGAACACCGAAGGCGAGGCCGTCACCATCTCCCTGTGGAGCTTCAACATCGGTGACTTCACCGAGGCTTCCAACTGGGACTCCATCATCGCCGCCTTCAATGAGCAGTACCCCAACATCACCGTTGAGGTCACACCCATCAACTATCAGGACGGTGACCAGCAGCTGACCACCGCCATCAGCTCCGGCAACGCCCCTGACATCATCTTCGAGGGTCCCGAGCGCATCGTGGGCAACTACGCCCGTGAGGGCCTGATGGTGGACCTGTCCGACCTGTGGGAGGCCAACGGCTCCGACATCGCTGAGGGCATCTCCAGCGTGTCCCAGCTGGACGGCACCTACTACATGTTCCCCGTGAGCGCCGCCGCCCACTGCATGGCCATCAACTATGAGGTGTTCGAGGCCGCCGGCGCCCTGCAGTACATTGACGAGGAGACCCGCACCTGGACCACCG
>JAHZFC010000016.1 GCA_019421525.1 Clostridiales bacterium | reverse complement strand
CCGACAAGGGTCTGGTGCTCACTGAGTACAACCCCGAGTTCACTGTGGAGCAGATCCAGGCGGCCACCGAGGCCACCCTGATCATCAGCCCTGACCTGAAGAGCATGGTGTAATCAGAATCGCGGAGCGCCCGGGAGCAGGGAGCCTGGACCGGAGCGACGGGCAAAACCCAGGGCGGGCACAGCCCGGCCGGATTTGCCCGGAGTCGCAGGGAAGGCGACCGTCGCGGAGGGCACGTAGCGTGACAGCACGAAGCGCGGAGCCGTCGTGAGCAGCCCGGATGGACTGGAGCGAGGGTGCCGTGAAAAAAAGCAAGCCCCGGGTGTTCCAAAGGGAACGCCCGGGGCTTTTTGTGCCCTCCGCCACGGCACTATCCCACCTGGTACCGCTCCATCCAGTCGTTGACCTGGAGGAGGTAGGCCAGCATCTGGGGCCCGGCCATGAGCTGGCCGAACCAGGGCCGGCCGTAGTCCTGGGTGGCGGACAGGGCCCGCTCCGCCTTTCCCCGGTCCAGAAAGCGATGGATGGGCGCGCTTTTATCCGCCAGCAGACGCCGGAAGCGCTGTTGAAGCAGGGCCTCATACCGGGGGGAGTAGGTCTTGGGATAGGGGCTCTTCTTCCGGTAGAGCAGCTCCGGGGGCAGCAGGTCTTTACAGGCGTCCCGGAGCAGGGCCTTCTCCACCCCGTTTTGGAATTTCATCTCCCAGGGCACGTTGTACAGGTATTCCACCAGCCGGTGGTCGGCAAAGGGCACCCGGGCCTCCAGGCCGCAGGACATGCTGGCCCGGTCCATCCGGTCCAGCAGGGTCTGCATGAACCAGCGGATGTTGAGGCAGCTGACCTGCCGCCGCCGGAGGTCGTCCCCTTTCTCCTCCGGCAGGGCGGGGACCGCCTTCAGCGCCTCGGCGTACCGCGCCCGGACATAGTCCCCCAGCTCCAGCTCCTCCACCGCCTGGTCGGACAGCAGGGCGGTCCGGACGGCCAGGTCGTGGGACCAGGGAAAGCCGTCAGCGCAGAACAGATCCTCCCGGTAGGACCAGGGATAGCCGCCGAAGATCTCATCGACGCACTCTCCAGTAAGGGCTACCTTGTTGTGCGCCTTCACCTGGCCGCAGAAGTACATCAGTGATGTGTCCACATCGGCCATCCCCGGCAGGTCCTTATAGAACACCGCCTGGGGCAGCAGGTCCACCAGGGTATCCATCGCACTCCAGGTAGGTGTGCCGGAGGGGATAGAGGGCGAGCATCCGGTCTACATAGGGGCGGTCCCGGGTGGGCTGGAAGGAGTTGGCGTGAAAATACCGGTCGTTGTGGACAAAGTCAAAGGAGAAGGTGTTCAGCTCTCCCCCCTCTTGGCCCAGGAAGTTGGAGGCCAGGGCGGTGACCACGCTGGAGTCCACTCCGCCGGACAGGAAGGAGCACACCGGCACGTCGGACACCATCTGCCTCTCCACCGCGTCCCGCAGGAGGAAGGACACCCGCTCCACCGTCTCGGGATAGCTGTCCCGGTGGGGCCGGGCCTCCAGCGACCAGTAGGTGTATTCCCGAAGGCCCTCCCGGTCAAAAACGGCCAGATGGCCGGGCTTTACCTCCCTCACCCCCCTGAATACCCCCGCCCCCGGTGTGCGGGCAGGGCCCACGCCGAAGATCTCCCGGAAGCTGTCCCCGTCCGCCTCCGGCCTCACCTGGGGGTGGCAGAAGAGAGCCTTGGGCTCCGAGCCAAAGACCAGGGCATCCCCCTTCACCGTGTAGAACAGGGGCTTCACCCCCAGCCGGTCCCGGCACAGGACCAGCCGCCCCTCCGCCCCGTCCCAGACGGCCAGGGCGTAGATGCCGTTGAGTTTCTCCGCAAAGTCCAGGCCCCAGGCCATGTAGGCGTACAAAATGACCTCGGTGTCACAGGTGGTCTCAAAGCGATAGCCCAGCTTCTCCAGCTCCGGCATCAGCTCGCCGGTGTTGTATATCTCCCCGTTATAGACGATGGCGAAGTCCTTCCCCGCCCTTTGACGCACCATGGGCTGGCCGCCTCCGGCCAGGTCCCGGATGGACAGCCGGGTGTGGGCCAGGCCCACCCATCTGTCTAAGTACTCCCCCGTCTGGTCATGGCCCCGGTGGGCCAGTGACCGGCGCATCCTCACCAGCACCTGGCTCCACCCTTCCCTGTCCCGGGTAAAATCTCCGTCCCATCGACAAAATCCAGCGATCCCACACATCAGCAGCACCTCGATCCCAGTCATTTTTCTTCTGACCCTGCGCCCCAGCTCAGCAGAGGGCTATGGGCCGGACATGAAAAGGCGCCCGCCCAAATCGGGCGAGCGCCATTGCTCTTCTGGCACATCCTATGCGGGGGATATGAGAAGGGTGCATCTGCGTGGTATGTGGGAGCGTCCCGCCGGGACGCCGGCTCAAAAAGCAGCGAGCGGCTCATACCCCTTCAGGGACATGGCTTGTCCCACCGCTCCGCTGCTCAGCGTCAGGGAGACCTCTACCCCGCAGGCCCCATCCGCCCCGCCGGCGCAGATACGCACCCCGGTCAGCTGGGCCCAGCCCTCTCCCCGCCGGAACGCCTCCGGAGCAAAGACCCAGGCCCGCTCATTGGCCGTCAGGTCGAACCGCCGGATCACCTGGGCCACCGGGGCCCCATCCCCCACTGCCCTGTCCCCCAGCCAGCAACAGACCGGCCAGGCACAGGAACAAGAGACCTCGCCTTGTCATATCCGCTCCCCATCCTGAGATACTTTCATGGTCAGTTTATCATATCCGACGAGATCGCGTCAATGTCCTCCCTGTCCTTTTGGCGATATTCAACTTTCCCCTTGGCAAGAGCCCAGTTTTCCGCTATCATGGAGCAAAGGAGGCGATGTTCATGAGCCAACGGACCAAACTCTTTCGCCTGCCCGACCCCTATGACCTTCCCGCCAGCGACGCGCTGTTCCTCCAGGCAGTCCGGGAAAACTGCGCCTTCCACTACGCCCACTGCCCGGAGTACCGCTCCGTGCTGGACAGCTTCTCCTTCCGGCCGGAGGACTTGAGGGAGTACGGCGATCTGGTCAAGCTCCCCTTCCTGCCCACCCTCACCTTCAAAAAGCACCGGCTGTTTTCCCTGCCCCGCCGGAACATGGCGGCGGTGTCCACCTCCTCGGGCACCTCAGGGCAGTTCAGCCAGGTGGGCTTCGACTTCCCCGCCCTGTGGTGCTCCTGGAACATGCTGTGGAAGATCGGCCGTCCCCGGGGCTTTTTCTCTCCCACTCCCACCCACTACATCATCCTGGGCTATCAGCCCCGGCGGGACAACCGCACCTCGGTGGCCCGCACCGCCTTCGGGGCCACCCTGCTCTCCCCCGCCCTGAGCCGGACCTATGCCCTGAGATACCAAAACGGCGGCTACGCCCCCGACCTGGACGGGGTGGCCGCCGCCCTGGTCAAGCACGGCGCCTCCCGCTTCCCGGTGCGGCTGGTGGGCTTTCCCTCCTACACCTATTTCCTGCTGCGGCAGATGGAGGAGCGGGGCATCCAAGTCCATCTGCGCCCCGGCTCCAAGATTCTGCTGGGGGGCGGCTGGAAGCAGTTCTACACCCAGCAGGTGGACAAGCCGGTGCTCTACGATCTGGTCAAACGGGTGCTGGGCCTGGACGACGCCGACATCATCGAGGTGTTCAGCGCCGTGGAACACCCCATCCTCTACGCCGACTGCACCAGCCACCATTTCCACATCCCGGTGTACAGCCGGGTCATCATCCGGGACGTGGACACCTTAGAGCCCCTGCCCGACGGCCAGGTGGGGCTGGTGGAGCTCATCACCCCCCTCATGACCGCCACCCCCATCCTGGCGGTGATGACCGACGACCTGGGTGTGGTCCACCCCGGCGGCTCCTGCGCCTGCGGCAACCCGGCCCCCTGGCTGGAGATCATCGGCCGGGTGGGGCTCAAGGACATCAAGACCTGCGCGGCGGGGGCCGCGGAGCTGCTGTCGGGAGGTGAGGGAACATGATCTTAGCCAACGGCAAGGTATACGACACCGCCCGCCAGGGGGAGATCCTGGCGGAATTGGAGGGCCGCATCAACGCCACCCTGGCCGGCCGGCGGCTGGAGGCGGAGACGGTGATCGCCGCCATCCACACCCTGGGGGAACAGCTGGCCGCCGGGGCCTTTGACCCCCTCATCGCCTCCCTGGAGCTGGACGGGGTGGAGCGCTATGTGGGCCAGATCGCCCCCATGCTCCGCCGGGAGGCGCTGGAGTATAAATTAAAAGTGGAGCTGGGCGGGGACACCGCCCCCTACACCACCACGCCCCCGGACGGCCTGCCCCCCCTCACTGTCCGGCCCGCCCCCCTGGGGGTGCTCCTCCACATCGCGGCGGGCAACGTGGACGGCCTGCCCGCTTACAGCGTGGTGGAGGGCCTGCTCACCGGAAACATCAACATCCTCAAGCTGCCCCAGGCGGACAACGGCCTGTCCATCGAGATCCTGCGGCAGCTCATCGCGGTGGAGCCCGCCCTGGCCGACTTCATCTACGTCTTTGACACCCCCTCCACCGACCTGCCCGCGCTGCGGCAGATGGCCGCCCTCAGCGACGGCATCGTGGTCTGGGGCGGGGATGGGGCGGTGTCGGCGGTGCGGCGGCTGGCTCCCCCTGGGGTCAAGCTCATCGAATGGGGCCACAAGCTGAGTTTTGCCTATCTGTCCGGGGAGCAGGACCGGGAGAGGGACTGGACCGCCCTGGCGGAACACATCATGTCCACCCGCCAGCTGCTGTGCTCCTCCTGCCAGACCATTTTCCTGGATACCGATTCAATGGAGGACGTCCACGCCTTCTGCCGGGCCTTTCTGCCCTGTCTGGAGCGGGCTGCGGCAAAGCACCCCGCCCAGACCCTGGGCGCGGCGGCGGAGCACACCCTCCGCCGGTATGAGGACCGGGTGGAGCGGGCCATCTCCGGCCAGGGGGCCGGGGACGGCCGGGTGACCTACCACGGGAAGGGCTGCTCGGTCACCGCCTGCCCGGACCGGGAGCTGGAGCTGTCCGACCTGTTCGGCCGCCCCCTGGTGAAGGCCCTGCCTCGGAGGGATGTCCTGCCCGCCCTGCGGCGGCACAAGGGCCATCTCCAGACCGTGGGCCTGCTGTGCCCGGACAGTAGCCGGGCGGAACTGGCCGGCCTGTTCCTCCGGTGCGGCCTCACCCGCATCCTCCGGGCGGGGACCATGTCCGACGTGTTCTGCGGGGAGGCCCACGACGGGGAGTACCCCCTGCGGCGGTATACCCGAATGGTGGATATTCAGTAAAATCAAACAAGGCCGCCGGACGCATATGCGCCCGGCGGCCTTTCTGTTCCCCTCGTTTTATCACGGGATGCGCTGGCTCGCCCGGGGGGCGTCCTCATCCCCCAGGACAGTCTCGGAGCACACCGTCTCCCGGCCCATGCTGTCCGTCAGGCGCAGGGAAAACTCCAGCACATCCTCCTGGGCCAGCCGCACCCGGCGGGGGTCCTGGCCGTCCTGGCCGTACCACACCCCCCGCTCGTGCTCCGTCAGCGTCAGATCGGTGGTCTCCAGCACCTCCCCGTTGAGGGTGACGGTGAGCTCCGCCGCCTCCGGCCAGAACAGCTCCGGGTAGGGGGAGAGGACGACGACCACCGGATTTTCTGCCGTTGCGGTGCCGCTCATCCCCACGGCGATGGAGTACAGACCGGACAGAGAGACAGCGGACAGCTCAAAGTCCTCGGCGCTCAATCCGGGAAGGTCCAGCACCAGGTCCTGCTGCTGGATGATGCCGTCGGCGCTTTGCAACCGGAGGTCGGCGTCCACCTCCATGGTCATGGGCAGCTCCAGCCGGGCCCGGAACTCCGGGCCGTCGATCCACTGGCTGGCCGTCTCCCCCGCGGTTCCGTCCGCCCGGGTCCAAGCCAGCACAAATTGCAGCTGGGTCCCCGGCGTATAGGTCTTGAGGACAGCGGACAGCTCCAGCTCCACCGTCTCCCCTTCCGGGTCGAAGCCGGTGACGGCGCTGTCCAGACTGCTGAACAGGCTGTTCTGGTCCTCCTGCATCTCCCGGATGTCGGACTGCATATTGGCCATCTCATACTCCCAGTCCCACACGGTCATTTGCAGATCGGATAATGTGGACCTCATGCTCCTGATTTTGCTGTTCATATCGTTCATAAACAGCCCCAGCACTACCACCACGGCGGCCAGCCCCGCCACCGCGATGAGGGGAGCCTTCCAGCCATACTTGCCATACATGCTGGGCGGGCTGGGCGGGACCTGCCTCTGGGCGCGGGTGGCCTCCACATACCGGCGGAGGATGGCCTCCACCTGCTCCTCGTCCAGCCCGGCCCCTGCCTGGGCCTGTCCGCCGTCCTCCTGGCCGCTGTCCCCGTCCCCCTGGGGTGCCTCTTCCACCCCCAGCAGCTGGCCGATGGTGACGTGGAACAGCCGGCTCATGGCGATGAGGGTGTCCAGCTCCGGCACGCCGCCGTCGCTCTCCCACTTGCTCACCGCCTGCCGGGAAACGCCCAGCGCCTCCCCCAGCTGCTCCTGGGTGAGCCCGGCCTGCCTGCGCAGCTCCTGTATCCTCTGGCCTAAGGTCATATCCATCTCTCCTTCTGGGGATATGGTACGGGAAAGGGGGCGTTCTGGCAACCATTTCGCCGTTTCCTTTTGTCAACGCTCCGTTGCCCGCCTTGGGCCCCAAGGCTTTCCCGTCGCGGCGGGGAGACGGGCTCCTATCGGGCGCCGGCCCCTGGGAAGGGGGGCAGCAGCACCGTGCGGCGGCACACCTGACGGATCTTCTGCTGAATCGCCTTCAGGTCCACGAAGGTGTCCGGCTTCTTGTAGGGGTCCCGGAGCAGGGCGGCGGGGTGATAGATGCCGGTCATGTACACCCCGGCCTTCTCCTCCCACTTCCCGTGCTCCCTGGTTATCTTGTAGTCATCGTGGATCAGGCGGTTGGCCGCCACCCGGCCCAGGCAGACGATGATCTTGGGCCGCAGCAGGGCCACCTGTCCCCGGAGGAAGTCGATGCAGGCGTCCTGCTCGGTGTTCAGCGGGTCCCGGTTCTGGGGCGGGCGGCACTTGACGATGTTGCAGATGTACACGTTCTTCTCCCGGCTGAGCCCGATGAGGGAGAGCATCTCGTCCAGCAGCTGCCCCGCCTTGCCCACAAAGGGGATGCCCTGCTCGTCCTCGTTCTCCCCGGGGCCCTCCCCCACCATCATGATCTCCGCGTCGTGAGGGCCTGCCCCGAACACCACATTGGTGCGGGTGTCCGCCAGGGCGCACCGCTGGCAGTCCCGGCACGCCTGCTCCAGCTGTTCCCAGCTCCGCATGGGCCACCGCTCCTTTCCGTTCCCACCGTTTGTTTTCTCCATCATACCACAAAACCCGGAGCGGCGCTACGGGAACTTATGCCCGGCCTGCGCCTTTGCTCCGCCCCGTGTCCAGCCCCAGTCCAGGGCGGAGGACAGGGCCTGGACAAAGCCCTCCTCCAAAAAGGGGATATGTCCGCCGCTGACGGTCACAAATCGCTTGTCCGGCGCGGAGATCCGGGAGAAATACTCCCGCGCCATGGGATAGGGGGTGGTCCAGTCGTCCTCCCCCGCTATCATGGCCACCGGCACCTCATAGCGGCCGGGCAGGATACGCCCGCCGGACAGCAACGCCTCATAGATGGCGCGGTTCGCCTCCACCATGCCGCCAAAGGAGAACATCCACCGCAAGCTGTTCCAGGTCCGGTCCGGGGAGCGCAGGCGCAGCGCCAGCATCCCCCGTCCATACTGGGACGGCAGATGGCGCTCCTTTTTCTGCCGGAGGGCCAGCAGGACCCGGGCTTCATTCCGGCCAAAGTCCCGACAGGCCAGCAGCCGCTCCAGCCCCGCCTCCAGCTCCCGGGCGTCCCGTTCCTTTCCCGCCGCCCTGGCCCGGCGGGCCGCCTCCTGGGTGGAGCACCGCTCCGAGCCCTTGAAGTCCACCATCTGGCTGACCGGGAGCCAGGCGGCCACCTTCTCCGGCTGCCGCCCCACATAGAGCCCGCCCAAAAAGGTGCCCCAGGAGTGGCCCAGCAGGAGGAGCTTCTCCCGCCCGAGCTGGGTCCGAAGCTGGTCCACCAGCTCGTCCAGGTCGGCAAGCAGCCGCTCCACCGTGGGCCGCTCCCCTGTCCGGGACTGGAAGTAGGTGTTCCCGCACCCCCGCTGGTCCCAGTGAACGATGGTATACCGCCCCTCCAGCTCCCGCTGCCAGCGCCAGGACCAGTCCGACATGGGGCTGCCCGGCCCGCCGTGGAGGACCAGGACCACCGGGTTTGCACCGTCCTCTCCCCGGATCTGGACGTACTGCTCCGCTCCCCCCAGGACACGGTATCCGGCCTCATAGACCCCGGGCTGGGATGCGGCCTGCCCCCTCCGGGCGCCGGACGGCCTCATCATGCGTCCCCCTCCAGCGCGGCCAACAGGCTGTCCACGAACTGCCGCTGCAGCCGGAGCACGGCGAACATATTGTCGATGGTCAGCCTGGACAGAAGGGGCACCTCCCGCCCTGCCTCCCTGTTCTCCCCCTCCCCCTGCTCCAGGGCCCGGTACTCCTCCTCCAGCCGCGTCCGCTGCTCCTCCAGGGCCCGCCGGGCCCGCTCCCGGGGGAGCTTGTCCAGCAGGGACAGGCCGCTGTACAGGTCCGTGGGGTACCGAACGTCCGGGGCGCGCAGGGCCTCCTCGACCAGGGCAGGCAGATAGGCCCTGCCCTGGTCTGTGATCTGGTAGACCGCCTTTTGGCGGTGGCCCCGCCGCTCCATCCCCGCCAGCCGGATATGCCCCTCCCGTTCCAGCCTGGACAGCGCGTGGTAGATGGACCCGGGCAGCACGCCGCCCCACCGCTCGGCGTCTGCCCGCCTTATTTTCTGTTGGATATCATAGCCGGACATGGGCCCTTCATCCAGCAACCCCAGCACCAGCAGCCTTGTCATACGATCCCTCCTTTTATATTCAATATTGAGTATATATGATAGAGTAAATTTGTCAAGTCCCTGAGGCGGGCACTCGTCGATCAGGCCAAGATCCAACGCCTCAGACTGCTTGTCCAATGTCGATCTCACCCAATTTCAAAAAAATCATTGACATCCCGGACAAAAGGGCGTAGAATGTGCCACATCAAGCTAAAGTGTCAAAGGCTGCGATGAAGACCGCCCCTCACGGCGTCCGACAGAGAACGCGGGTCACCGACTGAGAGCCCGCCCCGGAAAGACGAGGAAGCGCAACACTCCTGAGCCGGCAGTCCGAACCCCCAAGGAGGGTGTGGTGTAGGGCTGCCCGTCCTCCCCACGTTACCGGGGCTCGAGAGAGGTCCCTTGTTGGAGGGGCAACGCGGGTGGTACCGCGGAGATCATGTATGTGAATTCCGTCCCGGAGCGTACGTTCGTGCGCTCCGGGACGTTTTCTTTTTCTAAAATTTATCTGGAAGGACTGAGAAACATGAAGTTCGTCACCGGCGAAACCACAAAGACCATCAGCTATCAGACCATCGCGGAGGGCGGGCTGAATAACCAGTCCGTCACCGTCCACGGCGCGGTCCACGCCCTGCGGGACATGGGAGGCATCACCTTTTTGCCCCTGCGCATGGCCGACGGGGCCATCCAGTGCGTGTGCGGCACCCAGGTGCTGCCGGAGGGCTTATGCGAGGAGTGTGCCGTGGAGCTGTCCGGCATGGTCCGCTCCGAGCCCCGGGCCCCCGGCGGCTGGGAGATCGGCGTGGAGGCCGTCACCGTGCTCTCCTCCCCTGCCGCCCCCATGCCCGTCTCCCTGGGGAAGCGGAAGCTGGGCCTCCACCTGGACACCGAACTGCCCCTGCGTCCGGTGGTCCTCCGGGACCTGCGCCGCCGGGCGGTGTTCAAGATCCAGGAGGGGCTGGCCCGGGCCTTCCGGGACTACCTCACCGGGGAGGGCTTCACCGAGATCCACACCCCCAAGATCGTCAGCGCCGGGGCTGAGGGGGGCTCCAACATCTTCCGGCTGGACTACTTCGGAAAGAAGGCATATTTGGCCCAGTCCCCCCAGATCTACAAGCAGACCATGGTGGGGGTGTATGAGCGGGTGTTCGAGATGGGGCCCGTGTTCCGGGCGGAGAAGCACGCCACCGCCCGGCACCTGAACGAATACACCGGCCTGGACTTCGAGATGGGCTATATCCGCTCCTTTTACGACATCATGGAGGTGGAGGCTGGATTTCTCCGGTATGCCATGGATCTGCTGGAAAAAGAGTACGGCCGGGAACTAAAACTTTTGGATGTGACTCTGCCTGACGCCGCCCCCATCCCCTGCCTGCGGTTCGACGAGGCAAAGCGGCTGGCCGCGGAAAAATACGGCTACCAGATCCGGGACCCCTACGACCTGGAGCCGGAGGAGGAAGCCCACATCGGCCGGTACGCCAAAGAGGAGCTGGGCAGCGACCTGGTGTTCATCACCCACTACCCCGCCAAGAAGCGGCCCTTCTACGCCATGGACGACCCGGCCGACCCCAAATACACCCTGTCCTTCGACCTGCTGTTCCGGGGGCTGGAGGTGACCACCGGCGGCCAGCGCATCCACGACTACCATCAGCAGGTGGCCAAGATGGAGGCGCGGGGCATGGACCCGGCGGACTTTGCCAGCTACCTGATGATCCACAAGTGCGGCATGCCCCCCCACGGCGGGCTGGGCATCGGCCTGGAACGGCTGACCATGCAGCTGTGCGGCCTGGACAACATCCGGCAGGCCAGCCTGTTTCCCCGGGACCGCAGCCGGCTGGACCCCTGACCTATTTCAATGGCGCTGACCCTTGGACCATAAGCCCCCAGGGCCGCCAGGCCCTGCACAGAAAGGAAGATGACCATGAAGATCACCACCGAGATGGTAGACTATATCTCCCAGCTGTCCCGGCTGTCCCTGCCGGAGGAGGAAAAGACGGCCATGACCGCCCAGCTGGAGCGGATCGTGGACTATATGGACGTATTGAACCAGCTGGACACCGCGGACATCGAGCCCATGAGCCATGTGTTCCCGGTGAAGAACGTCCTCCGGGAGGACGTGGTGGAGCCCTCCTTCGACCGCTCCGCCCTGCTGGCCAATGCGCCGGTGCCCGACGAAGAGGCGTTCCTGACGCCCAGGAGCGTGGAGTGAGAGGGGGAAGGGATATGGAACTGAGACAACTCACCGCCCTGGAGCTGGGGGCGGCCATCAAAAAAGGCGAGGTGTCTGTGGCCGAAGCCGCCCAAGCCGCTCTGGACGCCATCGGGGCCCGGGATGGGGCTCTGAACAGCTTCATCACTGTGGAGGGGGAGCGGGCCCTGGCCCGGGCAGAGCATCTGCAAAAAGGCGTTAAGGACGCCGCCAGCCCCCTGTACGGCGTGCCCATGGCCATCAAGGACAACATCTGCACCAGGGCCGTCAGGACCTCCTGCGCGTCCAAGATCCTGGGGGACTTCAAGCCCCCCTACGACGCCACCGTGGTGGAAAAGCTGTCCGCCGCCGGGGCGCTGTCCCTGGGCAAGCTGAACATGGACGAATTCGCCATGGGCTCCACCACTGAGACATCCTATTACGGTCCCACCCACAATCCCTGGGATCTGGAGCGGGCCCCCGGCGGATCCTCCGGCGGGGCGGCGGCGGCTGTGGCCGCCGGACTGGGCTGGTACGCCATCGGCTCGGACACCGGCGGGTCCATCCGCCAGCCCGCCTCCTACTGCGGCGTCACCGGCATGAAGCCCACCTACGGCACCGTGTCCCGGTACGGCCTCATCGCCTACGCCTCCAGTTTGGACCAGATCGGCCCCCTGTGCCGGGACGCGGCGGACTGCGCCGCCGTGCTGGATGTGCTCCAGGGGAGGGATAAGCGGGACGGCACCAGCCTGGACGGGGAGTACGGCCACCTGCTGGAGGACCTCACCGGGGACGTACGGGGCATGACGATCGGCATCCCCACCCAGTGCTTTGGGGACGGCCTGGACGGCCAGGTGAGAAAGGCCGTGCTGGCGGTGGCCGGCGTGCTGAAGGACCGGGGAGCGGAGGTGGTGGAGCTGTCCTTCCCGGTGATGGAGTACGTGGTTCCCACCTACTATATCATCGCCGCGGCGGAGGCCAGCTCCAACCTGTCCCGGTTCGATGGGGTGAAGTACGGCTGGCGGGCGGAAGGGTACGAGGACCTCACCGACCTGTACAACAAGACCCGCACCCAGGGCTTCGGCCTGGAGGTGAAGCGGCGCATCCTGCTGGGCACCTTCGTGCTCTCTACCGGCTACTACGACGCCTATTACAAAAAGGCCCTCCAGGTGAAGGCGGTGATCAAGAGCGCCTTTGACGAGGCGTTCACCCGCTGTGATATGCTCCTCACCCCGGTGGCCCCCACCACTGCCCCAAAAATCGGGGAGAGCCTCAGCGACCCGCTGAAGATGTACCTCAGCGATATCTATACTGTATCAGTGAACCTGGCGGGGCTGCCCGGGCTGTCCATGCCCTGCGGCTTTGACGCCAAGGGGCTGCCCATCGGGGCCCAGCTCATCGGCCCCCACTTCGGGGAGGGCAGGCTCTTGAACGCCGCCCACGCCTTCCAGCTGGATACTGACTACCACAAGCGCACGCCGAAAGGAGGGGAGCAGGCATGACCTGGGAGACTGTCATCGGCCTGGAGACCCATGTGGAGCTGGCCACCAGGACCAAGATCTTCTGCTCCTGCACCACCCAGTTCGGGGGCGACCCCAACACCCACTGCTGCCCGGTGTGTACCGGCATGCCCGGCACCCTGCCGGTGCTGAACAGGGCGGTGCTGGAATACGCGGTGAAAGCGGGGCTGGCCCTGAACTGTACCATCACCCGGTACAGCAAATTCGACCGGAAGAACTACTTCTACCCCGACCTGCCCAAGGCCTATCAGATCAGCCAGCTCTACCTGCCCATCGCCCGGGACGGCCGGGTGGAGCTGCACGCCCAGAGCGGGGACCACACGGTGCGCATCCATGAGATCCACATGGAGGAGGACGCGGGCAAGCTGGTCCACGACCCCTGGATCGACCAGACCCGGGCGGACTACAACCGCTGCGGCGTGCCCCTGATCGAGATCGTCACGGAGCCGGACTTTCGCACCGCCGACCAAGTGATCGCCTACCTGGAAAAGCTGAAGGAGACGCTGCAATATCTGGGCGTATCCGACTGCAAGATGCAGGAGGGTTCCCTCCGGTGCGACGTGAACCTGTCCGTCCGGCCCATGGGCAGCACCGAGATGGGCATCCGCACAGAGATGAAGAACCTCAACTCCTTCAAGGCCATCGCCCGGGCCATCGACTATGAGGCCAAGCGGCAGATCGAGCTGCTGGAGGAGGGCAGGCGGGTGGTCCAGGAGACCCGCCGCTGGGACGAGAACAAGGACGCCACCTACGCCATGCGCTCCAAGGAGGATGCCCAGGACTACCGCTACTTTCCTGAGCCGGACATCCCCCCCATCGAGCTGAGCGAGGAATATCTGGATGAACTGCGGGCCAGCCAGCCCGAGCTGGCCGAGGCCAAGCGGGAGCGGTATCAGGCGGACTACGGCCTGCCCGCCTACGACTGCCAGATGATCACCTCGGACAAGGTGCTGGCCGACTTCTTTGAAGCGCTGGTATCCCTGGGCACGCCTCCCAAACAGGGTGCCAACTGGATCATGGGGGAGGTGCTGGGCGCCCTGTCCGCCAAGGGGCTGGAGCCCAAGGACATGAGGCTGACCGCCCCCACCCTGGCCCGGCTCATCACCCTGGTGGGAGACGGAAAGCTCAATAGGAACACCGCCGTCAAGGTGTTCGAGGCCGTGTTCGACGACGACGGGGACGTGGACCAGTATGTGAAGGACCACGGCCTGGAGCAGGTGAGCGACACCGGCCTGGTGGCGGGCGTGGTGGAGCAGGTCCTGGCCGCCAATCCCCAGTCGGTAGCCGACTTCAAGGGCGGCAAGGAGAAGGCCTTCGGCTTCCTGGTGGGCCAGGTGATGCGGGAGCTGAAGGGCAAGGCCGACCCCAAGCTGGTCAACGCCCTGCTCCGGCAGAAGCTGGCGGAATGATATGGCCAAAAGCAAACGGACTGCACCGGTCAGCTGGTGCAGTCCGTTCCTGTTTTATGTGAGCCGCCCCTGGATCGCGGCCAGGTTTTCCTCTGTCAGCAGCGGCTCCCAGGCGGACAGGGTGGTGACCTGGCGGCCCACCCGGACCACCAGTACATACAGCTCGCCCTCCGTCCACTGGCCGTACCAGGCCTGGTCCGCCCAGGGCAGGTCCACAGGGGCCATGGCCGCCCCGGCCACGTCCCGGATCCCACCCGGCTCCACCGTCCAAGCCGCCCCCTCCGCCTTGGTCTGGGCCAGCTGACGGGCCTGCCAGACGGTGGGACAGCGGTAGGTCTCGCACCCGGTCTGGATGGTCGAGTTTCCGATAAAATCGTCCACTCTCCACCGCTCCCCCATGGGGGTTATGGTGTGGAGCACCCAGTAAAACCGGCGGTCCCCTGCCGTCCCCAGGTCCTCCGCCCGGACGATGGGCGCATCGGCCAGCTGGGCATACTGCTCCTCCGCCTTTATGTCATCATAGCTGGACCACTCCCCGAAGGGGGTGAGAGCGATCCCCGTCACCAGCGCCGCCGTCAGCACCAGGCAGATGAGGCCCACCCTCAGATTCAGCTTCCGTTCCCCGGGAAACAGGTCCCTGTCCAGGGTCAGCCAGCGGTACAGGGCAAAGACCGCCCAGAACCCCATCAGAACGGGCATATACCAGTTCTCCCCCTCCCCGGTGAGCAGGGCGTCCCCCGCCGCCCCCAGATACACCACTCCTAAGGTCAGTATGATCACAGCGGACACCACCGCGTTCATCCACATGACCCATGGCCGGGGCGGACGCAGTCCCTCCCGGTTGCGCACCAGGGCGGCCAGAAAGTCCCCTACCTTCCACACCGCCGCCGCCAACCAAAGGACGAAGGCCACCATCCCCGCCGACACCATCCAGCTCTCCATCCAGCGGAACCGCAGGAACTGCCACATATAATCCCACATCGATTCCAGGGTGCCACCCGCGGACCAGGCCAACAGGGCATAGACCGCCACAACAGCCGCCGCAGCCAGGACAGATAGTATCGTTGACTTGATATAATACTTATAGTAGTTCTTTTTCTCCAGTTCCGGGTCGGTCTGCACGGGGGCGGGCCGCAGGCCGGGCCGGGAACAGAAGATGTACATATTGTTGGTCTTGACCGCCAGGTCCCAGCCCCCTTCGGCGCACAGGCCCAGGTATTCCTCCTCCGCCTCCCGCTCCCGCTTGGGGTCGGCCAGGTCCACGCACCAGCGCAGGTCGTCCCGCTCCGCCCGGACAAATCTGCCCAGCAGCACCCCCACCTTTTCCAGCTTCCAGCCCTTGGCGGCCTGGCGGTCCAAATACTGCTCCACCCCTTTGAAGTCTCCGGTGCAGAAGTTGAACAGGGTATGCTTTTTCTGTCTCACAGACGCTCACCTCATCTCAAAAGCCCAGCCGGGCCTGGATGTTCTCCAAGATATCCTCATCGGTCAGGTCCACCGGGCCTACCACCCTCACGGTCACAGATCCCTTCCGAAGCACCAGCACCTGGCCTTGTTCCTCCACGCCGTTGGTCCACGAGCCAAGCCAGGCCTCGTCCGCCCAGTCCAGGGAGATGGGGTCCATCTCCCTGGGCTGATAGTCCCGGAGTATCCGTTCCATGGAGCCCGCGGCACCCACACGGTATTCCGGCTGCTCCGCCTCTTGACGCAGGGTGTCCGCCACCTGTGCGGCCATACCGCCCGACCAGCAGGCGTAGCGGCTGCACGAGACGCCGTCCAGTTCCTCGCCCAGGCTGTTGCCCGGGCTCATCATCAGCAGGGTGTACCGCCCCGCCGGCCCCACGCCCCGGCTCAGGGTATAAGCCCCCTCTGGCTGCACCCCCACGTCTGCCTCCCGGACGATGGGCATATCCTCCAGCGGAGTGTAGTATGCTAAAAAGTCATCATTTCCCCGCCAGAAGTATACCGTATGCCCGCCGTGCCACCAGGCGACTGCGGCCATCAGGAGGCCGAGGGCCACAAGCCCTGCCCCGTATATCCGCACCTGGCGGTAGTTCAGGGGGTATACCTGGTCCACATGGGTGAGGTTCGGCCAGAAAAACACCGCTGCCCCGACAATGGCAAACATCACAAAGGTAGCCACCGGGCTGCCGTTCTGAACGATCTCCGCCACATATCCCGCCATCACCACCAGGAATGCCGCCAGGCCGATGAGGTTGACCACGGCGTTGGCCCACATGGCCCACCGGGCGGGGACCTGGATGGCCCCGGTCTGGCGGGTGTAGGCCCAGTTTCGCAAAAAGCCGCCGATCTTCCACAAGGCCACCCCGCAGAAAATGGGCAGCGCCGTCAGCCAGCCCGCGATGCTCCAGTCCCTGAGCCAGTCAAAGCGGATGCTCTGGCTCAGTTCCTCCAGTCCTTCCCCCACAAAAATGTGCAGGAAAAGACGAAAGGCATAGCACAGGATGACCGCCGCCACATAGAGCAGGCTGTTCCAGTAGGCCCGCTTATAGTGCTCCCACTCCACGTCAGGGTCGGTCTGGATGGGGGCGGGGTCCATTCCCGGCAGAGAGGCAAACAGGCCCAGGGACCCCCGCCGGGCTACCAACTCCCATCCACCTTCCCGGCACAGGGCCAGGTACTCCCGCTGCTCCTCCTGGCCATCCTTTCCCCGGAGGTAGGTGAGCAGGTCTGCGCAGTATTTCAGGTCGGTGCGCTGTGTCCGGCGAAACCTGGCGATCCCCAGGGGGCCCACCTTCACCAGTTCCCAGCCCCGGGCGGCCTGGTCGTTGAGATATCCCTCCACTCCCTTATACATATAGGGGGAAAAGGTAAACAGCACATGCTTGGTCTTTCTCATGGGGCATCCTCCTTTCCAAAGATGGCCGCTGCCTCAAAAGCCCAGCCGGGCCTGGATGTTCTCCAAGATATCCTCATCGGTCAGGTCCACCGGGCCTACCACCCTCACGGTCACAGATCCCTTCCGAAGCACCAGCACCTGGCCTTGTTCCTCCACGCCGTTGGTCCACGAGCCAAGCCAGGCCTCGTCCGCCCAGTCCAGGGAGATGGGCTCCAGCTCCCCGCCGTGGTAGTCCCGGATCACCCAGTCTCTATATTGCAGGCGCTCAGGGGTGGCCGCCTCCTCCCGGAGGGCATCCGCTACCTGCCCGGCCAGCCAGGGGGACCAGCAGTCGTAACGGCTGCACGCCGCGCCCCCCAACTCACTCAGGCCGTATTCTAAAGCTACCTCCAGCAGAGTGTATCGTCCGGCGGGGCCTATCCCCCGGCTTAATCGGTAGGAGTCCCCCCGCTCTACACCCAGGTCCGTCTCCCGAACCACAGACAGCTGTTCCAGGGTGTCACGATAGGCGGAAAAGCTGTCGTTCTCCGGCCAGAATTGTACTGTGTCCCCGCCATGCCACCAGGTGGCGCCGATCACCAGCACGGCGATGACCGCCAGGCTCGCCCCATATATCCGGGCCTGACGGTATTCTCTGGGGTATACCTCGTCCTGGTCGGTAAAGGAGGGCCAGAAAAAGATGGTGACACCGCCGATGCCCATCCCTATAACGGCGGCCACTGAGCCCCCGCCCTGGATGAGGTCCGCCACGGCCGCCGCTGCCATCAACAGCAGCGCCATCAGTTCGATGAGGTTGACCACGGCGTTGGCCCACATGGCCCACCGGGCGGGGACCTGGATCGCTCCGGTGCGGCGGGTCCGGGCCCAGTTCCAGAAAAAGCCCCCGATCTTCCAAAGGCCCGCGGCAAAGAGGATGGGCAGCGCTATCTGCCAGGTGGCGGCGATCCAGCTTCTCTGCCAGGTGAAGCGGATGGCCCGGACCAGAGCCGTCCCCGCCGTGCCCAGCCCGCCCGCCAGCAGGATGGCCAGGAGCAGGCTCAGCATACTGGGCAGTATGGCCGCCACCGCCCAGAACAGGCTGTTCCGGTAGGCCCGTTTATAGTTGTACCACTCGGTGTCCCGGTCAGTCTGGATGGGGGCAGGATCGGTCCCGGACAGGGAGGCGAACAGGCCCATGTTCCCCCGGCGGTCTATCAGTTCCCAGCCCCCCTCCCGGCACAGGTCCAGGTACTCCCGCTGCGCCTCCCGGCCCCCCTGCCGCCGGCGGTAGGTGAGCAGGTCGGTGCAGTATTTCAAATCGGCACGCTGTGTCCGCTGAAATTTGGCGGTCAACAGACCCACCTTCATCAGCTCCCAGCCCCGGGCGGCCTGCTCGTTGAGATATCCCTCCACCCCCTTGTACTCATAGGGGGAAAAGGTGAACAGCACATGCTTGGTCTTTCTCATGGGGCATCCTCCTTTTCAAAGATGGCCGCCCCGTCCGCCACCTGGCGGCACAGGCGCCGGTACTCCTGCTCCAGGGTATCCCAGCCTTGGTCGGTGAGGCGGTAGATCTTCCGGGTGTCCTCGATCTTGGTCAGGACGATGAGCCCCTCCTTCTCAAACCGGGCCAGCAGGGTGTACAGCGTCCCCGGCCCCAGCTGGAGGCGGCCGTGGGACAGCTCCCGCACCCGCTCCATGATGGCGTAGCCATGGCCCGGCTCGTGGAGGGCCAAGAGCAGGTAGTACATTTGCTCGGTCAGGGTATCCAGTTTTTTCCGTGCCATAGCGTCACCCCCTGCACTATCGAATATCGATATCCTTCATGATTATGATATATCAATATTCGATATAAGTCAAGAAAAAGAAAAGGCCCCCAATGGGAGCCCGAAAAAGACGAACCGGAGCTTTTGGCCCCGGTTCAAAAGGATGGAGGATAGAATGAAAAAGAAAGGATATCTCTTGCAAGTATCAAGATAAAGGAGGATCGTTACAAAAGTTCGTGAGAAGTTATTACAAAAGTATTAAATCATAAATTATTTTTCCCCGGCCCCCGGCGCGCCTGGAAAAACTCCCCCAAAAGGGCGGCGGACTCGTCCGCCAGCAGGCCGCCGTAGATCCGGGGCCGGTGGTTGAACCGCTCCTCAAAGAGGTTGAGCACCGACCCGCAGCAGCCTGACTTCTCCTCCCGTGCGCCGTAGCGCAGCTCCGCGATCCGGGCGTTGATGATGGCCCCGGCGCACATGGGGCAGGGCTCCAGGGTGACGTACAGGGTACAGCCGGTCAGCCGCCAGCTGCCCACCGCCCGGCAGGCCTGGGTGATGGCCTCGACCTCCGCGTGGGCGGCGGCGCTGCCCTCCGCCTCCCGGCGGTTGCGGCCCCGGCCGATGACCTCCCCCGCGGGGGACACCACCACACAGCCCACCGGCACATCCCCTGTGGCCAGGCAGGAGCGGGCCAGGTCCAGGGCCTGGCGCATATAATCCTCGTGGGTCATGGCACACCTCCCATTTTTTCTTTATATTATCACAGACCTGTGGTAAACTGAAGTCAAATACCCAAGAAAGAAGGGACATTATGAAAGAGGTGCTGATGTTCATCCTCCCTGGCTGTCCCCACTGCAAGCTGGCGCTGAGATACCAGGAGGAGCTGCTCCAGGAGCACCCGGGGTGGCAGGCCATCCCCCTGCGCATCGTGGACGAGAGCCGGGAGCGGGCCTTTGCCGACGAGCATGACTACTACTACGTCCCCACCTGGTATGTGGACGGACAGAAGGTCTTTGAGGGCCACGCGGAAAAGCCGGATGTGGAGCGGGTGCTCCGGCAGGCGGCGGAGGGATGACAGGTTTCCCCTTTTATGTAACACTTATTTAACACCTTTGTGCCTGATTCCGTAACATCTTCTGGATATGATATACTTGCAAGCAAGCAAGAGCGTTTCTTTTCATTTCATTGTATCCTCCTCCCGCCCAGGTGAAAACCTGGGCGGGAACCTTTTATCCGTCGAAAAAGGCATAGCCTTTTCCGATGGATACGTTGCGGCCCGCTGCATCGCACTCACAGTCTGTTGAAACAGACCGTTCGCACGTTTGCGGGCCGAGAAGTGTTTTCGCCCACGCACATGTCGCGGTCGAAAACAAATTTAATTTTTTCGCGCCTGCGGGCGCGAACTCTGCGAGGCTTTTAACAATAAGGCCCGGTGCGTTTCGCACCGGGCCTTCTCTGTCTCGTTACCGCTCCTCCCGGAAGTAGTTCAGGCCCAGCCCGGCGGGCTGGCCGCTGTTCTTTTTCTTTTTCATGGAGGAGAAGATCAGCACCAGGGCGGTGATGATGAAGGGCAGCGCCTGGTAGAGCTGGGAGGGGATGGCCGCCATCCAGCCCAGGGCCCCGGGGAAGGCCGCCGCCAGGGACGAGCCGGACACCCGCAGGGTGTTGAAGAAGCCAAATATAAAGGTGCCCAGGATGGCGAAGGCCGGGCTCCAGTTGGCGAAGATGACCAGGGCCACGGCGATCCAGCCATAGCCGTTGATCCAGCAGCTGCTGGAGAAGGACCCGTTCATGTTCAGGCCCATGTAGTACCCGCCGATGCCCATGATGCCGGCACCGATGACGATATGCAGGTACTTGTACCGCTTGACGTTGATGCCCACTGAGTCGGCGGCGGCGGGGTTCTCCCCCACCGAGCGCAGCCGCAGGCCCGCCCGGGTGTGCTTCAGGTACCACCACATCACCAGGGCCATCACCACGGCCAGATAGACCAGGATATTGTGCTGGAAGAGCCCGCGTCCCAGCACCGGGATCTGGGACAGGCCGGGGATGGACAGGTCGGCAAACCAGCTTGTCACCCCGGGGTAGTCGTTCATGGCGGGCCAGCTCACCGCCTTCAGCCCATTGCCCACGAAGAAGTAGACGCCCAGTCCAAAAGTGGTGAGGGTCAGGCCGGTGATGTTCTGGTTGGCCTGGAGGGAGACAGTGAGGAAGGCGAACAGCAGGCCGCACAGGGCGGCGGTGAGAAAGGCCACCAGCACCCCCACCAGCAGGCTGTTGGCGTAGCACCCCACGATATAGCCGAAAATGGCCCCCACCGCCATGATGCCCTCCACGCCCAGGTTCAGGCTGCCCGACTTCTCGATGAGGATCTCCCCCACAGTGCCATAGAGCAGGGGGATGTTGTACACCACGATATTGTGGATGAAGGTGGTGACGATGCCAAGTCTGTCATTCATGGGCCGGCTCCCCCTTTCTGGCGATGACCACGCGGAAGCGGATCAGGAAATCCGCCGTCAGCACTGTGAACAAGATGACTCCCTGGAGCATATTGGCAAAGCTGGAGTCCACGGCGGAGAAGGTGGACGCGGCCACGGTGGAGCCGTAGTCCAGGATGCCGATCAGGGCGGACACCAGGAAGATGCCCACGGTGTTCAGCTTGGCCAGCCACGCCACGATGACCCCGGTCCAGCCCACGTCGTCGGTGATGGCGGTGGACAGGATGCCGGCGGTGCCCACCTTGAAGGCGGCCGCCAGCCCCACCAGGCAGGCGGACAGGAACACCGTGCGCAGCACCACCCGATCCACCTTGATCCCCGCGTACCGGGCGGTGCCCACCGAGTCGCCCACCACCGCGATCTCATAGCCGTGCTTGGTGTACCTGAGATAGATAAACACCAGAACGCCGATGACAAAGGTGAAGATCACGCAGATGTTCAGGCTGAATTTCCCGATGGGAATGCCGGGGAAGGAGGCCAGGTCGGCAAAGCTTCCGAAGGTGGGCCGGGCGGACTCGGGGTTGAGCAGGAAGTTCCAGTCCGCCTTGGTCTCCCCCAGGAAGGTGAGCACATACAGGGCGATATAGTTGAGCATCAGGGTGAGCAGCGTCTCGTTGGTGCCGAAGCGCACCTTGAGAGCCGCGGTGAAGGCTCCGTACACACCCGCCGCCGCCATGGCCGCCAGGCACATGAGCAGCAGCGTCACCGGGCCGGGGAGCACTGCCCCGGCCTTGAAGGCCACCACCGCAGACACGATGGCCCCCACGATGAATTGCCCCTCGCCGCCGATGTTCCAAAAGCGCATCTTGAAGGCCAGGGACAGGCCCACCGCCGTGAGCACCAGGGGTACGAACACCTTGAGATAGTTTTCAAAGGTGCGGTAGGCGATCTTGTTGCCCACCATGCCCATGGTGAACATCTTTCCGTAATATTCCAGGGGGTCCACCCCCAGGGCCAGCAGCAGCACTCCCCCCAGCACCAGGGCCGCCGCCACCGCCGCCACATAGAGCAGCAGCATCTTCCACAGGGGGCAGCTGTC
>JAHZFC010000162.1:1702-4786 GCA_019421525.1 Clostridiales bacterium | reverse complement strand
GATCTCGTTGTAGTCCATCAGTTTCTCGCAGGTGCCGGACACCTTGGAGATAGCTGAGCCGATGGCGTTTGCTACGCCGCCCTCAGCTGGCTTTGCCACGCTCCGGGCTCCGGCAAGGCCTTCGGGCAGGATGATAGAACCGCCGCCCACCAAGATCACATCCACATCATCTGCGGACACCTTCATGGCGTCCAGGGCGTCCTCCGCCAACGTGGTGATGGCCTCCATCGCCCTGCGGGCAAACGCCTCATCCAGGTGCATGACCTTCTCCCTGTCCCCCAGGTCCGCCATGCCCAGCCGGACAGCGATATCGGTGGCGGTGCAGACGCTGCCGCCAAAGCACAGTGCCTCTTCCGTGATCTTGTACCCCACTGAGTCAGGCCCCACAGTGACGGTCCCATCCGGCCGCTGGCGCACGATGGAGCCGCCGCCCAGTCCGATGGACACCACGTCCGGCATCCGGAAGTTGGTGCGCACTCCGCCGATGGTCACCGCCACGCCGGACTCCCGGGGAAAGCCGTGCTGGATCACCCCCAGATCGGTGGTGGTCCCGCCCACATCGATCACGATGGCGTCCCGCAGCCGGCTCAGGTAGCTGGCCCCCCGGATGGAGTTGGTGGGGCCGCAGGCGATGGTGAGGATGGGGTAGCGCCGGGCGTAGTCCATGGTCATCAGGGTTCCGTCGTTCTGAGACAGGAAGATCTGGGCGTCGGTGACCCCCAGGTCGGCCAGTGAGCGGGCAAAGCCCTCGGTAAAGGACTGGGACACCTGGTAGAGGGCCGCATTCAGGATGGTGGCATTCTCCCGTTCGATCAGGCCCATGGAGCCGATCTCGCTGGAAATGGAGACGTGGACATCCTCCCCCATCACCTCCCTGCACAGTTCGGCCGCCGCCAGCTCGTGGTCGTTCCGCACAGTGGAGAATACACAGGAGATGGCCACAGACCGAACCTCCTTGGCCTTCAGCCCCTCAAAGAAGGCACGGGCTGCCCCCTCGTCAAAGGGGGCCAGCTCCTTGCCGTCATACTCGAACCCACCGCCGATGACCGCAGTATCCACGGCGACGGACTGGAGGTCCTCCGCCCAGTCCACCATGGGTGGGATGCCCACCGTCGCAGGGGCGCCGATCCGCAGCACACCGATGGGCGCCAGGTGCTTGCGCTCCACGATGGCGTTGGTACACTGGGTGGTGCCCAGCATAGCCTGCCTGATCTCCTTTCGGTCCACACCGGACTCCTCCAGCACTGAGCGGACCGCGTCCAGGATGCCGTCATAGGCGTCCGGGGTGGTGTGGCGCTTCACGCTTGCCACCACCTTGAAGCTTTCGTCAATGAGGACGGCGTCGGTATTGGTGCCCCCCACATCGATCCCCAGTTTATACATCAGCTGCGACCTCCCTTGCACCGCTCCTCCAGCGGGATATAATCGGTATCCACCCCGAAGTATCGAGGCCCCACCAGGGCGAGCCCCTCCGGCGTACGCCACAGGGGGAAGCACTCCAAGCCCACCACCAGTACCCGTTTGCCGTATTTGAGGGCATCTGTGGGGACAGGGGTAAAGGTCTCCGTATCCACCAGACAGATCAGGTCTGGGGTAGTAGCCAGGATCTCCCCGTCCACGGTGGCGGTGAGGTTCTCGTTCTGGAACTCCACATAGGCCTCATGGCCCTTGTACTCGTAGATGCCCTCCAGTACCACCTTGCCGAAGTTGAAGCCGCCGCGCACCTCCCGCAGCACGTCGCCGATCTTGCCCCGGAACAGCTTGTGCCCGTCTGTCACCCGGAAGAACTCCTCCTCCGGGGTGCCGTCGGTGACCTCCTTCATTTTTCGGATGGCGGCGCCCAGCGCCTGGCTGCGGGTGACGATGCCATGGACGCCATATTTTTTCATGAACGCCCCTTCCATTGGATAGAGGGAGACGGACACCGAGCCGCCGCAGGACATGGTGACCGCACGGGCCAGCTCCTCCGTCCACTTGTTGGTGATGGTCTTGAAGATGCAGGAGTTGCCCTTCTCGTCCACCAGGGCCATCGGGGTGGCGGAGCCGCCGCCGATGGTAAAGGTGACCATCTGCAGCTCCGGAAATGCCCGGCCCATGCCGTCCACATCCACCAGCGGCAGGCCCAGCCGGGCCGCCGCCGCGATGGGCAGCATCGAGTTCACGCCGCCGGCCTCCATGGGCATGAAGGCGTAGATAGGCTTTCCGAAGAAGCTGGACACCGTGTCGTACAAAGACTTGTACTCACTGCCCCCCACCGCCTTCTCGCACAGGACCGTGGGGGCCCCCATCATGGCGATGGGGATGATGAGGGCGTCGTCGGGCACCTCCTCCGGGTCCAGCAGGGTCACAGGGCCGTGCTCCTTCACCGCCCCGATGGCCACCAGCTTGCCCACATAGGGGTCACCTCCTCCGCCTGCGCCCAGCAGGGCCGCACCCAGGGCAATGTCTTCGATCTCTGGAATACCAATGGTCCGCAAGTCGTTCCGCTCCTTTCACTGTTTGGACTGTTTGAAAGACATCAGCTTTTCTAGGATGATGTACACGATCAGACTGACCACGATGCCGTTCACCGGTCCCACAAAGAAGGGCATGTCCAGCCAGGGGGCTGCGGCCACCAGGGCCGGGAAACTGGCAAATGTCCCGCCTGTGATGCAGGCAAAGATAGCACCTGCAAAAAAAGCGATCAGACCGGGGGCCGAAAATCCGTCACGCCGCTGGAAACGATCCACTTCACCGCGGCCCACCACCCAGTATCCTGCGATGATGACCCCGGCCAGGGGTGGGATCAGGGCCGACATCAGGGACAGGAAGCCCTGGAAGGCATTGAGCAGGCCAAAGGCGGCCAGCAGCGTACCGATCCCGCCCGCGATCCCCGTGGTGATGGTGAACCTGCTCTCATCAAAGCCTAGCAGGTTGCTCAGCGCCAGGCCGCCTGAGTAGGCGTTGGTGACGTTGGTGGTCCAGGTGGCCAGCACCAGGGCGATCAGTCCGAACAGGGGCACGCCCAGACTGGCCAGGATCGCCGAGATGTCATACTGCCCGGTGACGATGCTCATAAGGGCGCCGGTGAGGAGCATGAAGAGT
>JAHZFC010000162.1:817-1692 GCA_019421525.1 Clostridiales bacterium | reverse complement strand
TGACCCCCACGATGGAGGACTTGACCACATCCGACCGGCTCTTGGCAAACCGGCAGTAGTCAGCGGAGATCACGCCGCCAAGCGCAAAAGAGGCCACCACCATGGAGATGCCGAATACCATGCCGGCGGACTGTGCCGGGGCGTAGGCGGCGATGGCCGCACCTCCGTCATTGCGGACGATGCCGGCGATCAGACCATAGAGACAGACGACGACCAACAGAGGCACTGCCAGATAGTTGAGCCATTTGAGGCCCTTGAATCCGGCGCAGGCGGTGATCAGCATGATGACGCCCCACACGATGGATGAGATCACCACCATCGTGCTGCTGGCACCCCCCATGCCCATCATGTCCGCCACCATGGAGGCAAAGGCCTGTCCACAAGTGGCGGACTGGATGCCGAACCAGCCCACACAGGCGATAGCCAGAAGCGTGCTGATGATATACCGGGCCCCCTTTCGCCCTAAGGCCCCCTCTGCCAAAACGGACACCGGAAGGCCAGTGTCGCAGGCCGCCATACCGATGAAGATCATGTACGCGCAGATCAGACCGTAGCCGATGAGGATCGACGCCACGATCTGGACGAGCGACAGCCCGCCGCTGGACAATACGCCGCCCACCATCAGGCAGGGCACGCAGATCATCCCTCCTGCCCACACCAGGGCGATGGACTGCCAGCTCTGCCGCTGTTCCGCTTGGATCTCAAAACCTGACCGATCATTCATTTCCAATATCCCTCCTCAAATGCGCTCCACCGGAGGGATATATCTCCGGTGGTATGGCATCCATTTTAATACACTGGTGCAAAAAAGTAACTGGCCGCAGGACAGAAAAAGCGCGCCCTTCCATTGTCCAAAAGGACAATGGAAGGGCGCG
>JAHZFC010000162.1:293-807 GCA_019421525.1 Clostridiales bacterium | reverse complement strand
GCGCTTTCGTCGATCTGTGGTGCTCTCTTCGCCGGGCCCTACACTTACTGTCAAGTTTTTCCTGGAACCATCGTCTCACGAGACGATGTCAGCCATTCAGCAGACGCTCCACCGCACAGGCCGTATAGAGGGCAAACATCTCCGGCAGCTTGCCCGCAGGATGGCCCAGCCTGCCATTGATCTGCTGCATCCGGTATTTGACGGTATTCTTATGGAGGAACAGCAGCTCTGCCGACTGGGCCACGCTGCTTCCGCTGTCCAACAGGTAGACCTGGAGCGTACGCACCAGCTCTGCTCCCTCCCGGTGCCTTTGCAGGCTCACCAATGGGGACACGGCCCTGGCGATCGCCTCCTCGCCCTGATCCACAGTCTCCCGGCAGGTCTGGGCAAAGGTCATCTCCTGGAGGGTATAATAACGCCGGCCCGGCCAGATACGGACGGCATCCTCCAGGGAGTCCCGGATCGTCAGATAGGCCCGACGTACGTCGGCCGTCGTGGGAAGATCCTGACAGAT
>JAHZFC010000162.1:0-283 GCA_019421525.1 Clostridiales bacterium | reverse complement strand
CCGCTCCCGGTGCTGTCTCCGCCCAATCCATGAAGATGACCAGATCACCCTCATAGTGATCGACCACCAGTGTGTTGCAGGCATGTGATAAGATCTCCTCTGCCAGTGGCAGCACCTCCCGCCCAGACCGCTCCTCCTGCCCCGGCACGCTGTGGAGCAGCCACATACTGTGGATGGAGGCCACATCCACCGAAAAGATGTCCGCCAGACGGCGCATCTTCAAGGGCTCGTCCCGCAGGATGGCCCGCACCAGCTCCCCCATGACCTCCCGGTCATGGCCCCT
>JAHZFC010000161.1 GCA_019421525.1 Clostridiales bacterium | reverse complement strand
TGCGGGCCATCAGCTCCATCATGCCGAAGGGCTTGGCGATGTAGTCGTCCGCCCCCTGGTCCAGCCCCAGCACCTTGTCATACTCGGTGCTCTTGGCCGTCAGCATCAGGACCGGCAGCCTTCTGGTGTTGGAATCGGCCCGCAGGCGCTTCAGCACCTGGAGCCCGTCCTCCTCCGGCAGCATGATATCCAGCAGCACCAAGTCGGGCTGCCGCTCCTCCAGAGCGCGCCAAAAGCTGGAGGGGCGTTCAAAGCCCTCCGCCTCCATCCCCTGGCTGTTCAGGGTGTATACCACCAGCTTGCGGATACTGGCGTCGTCCTCCAGAATATAGATCAAGGGGTCCACCTCATTCCAGTCTTGTTTCCCCGGCGGGAGAGGGACTGTGCCTTCTTCCCCATGCCGCCGTCCGGCAATCTTCTCTTTCAGTCATCCTCATAGTCCCCGGTGATGGCGTACTCCACCCACTGGGCGATATTGCAGGCGTGGTCGCCGATGCGCTCGAAATACTTGGCGATCATCAGCAGGTCCAGGCAGAGGCCGCCATTCTCCCCTCCGGCGATCAGCGCGGTCAGCTTTTCCCGGACGGACAGGAACAGGCTGTCCACCTGGTCGTCCTGGGCGATGACTGAGTGGGCCAGGGCCAGATCACCCCGGACAAAGGAGTCCACACTGTCCGTCACCATTTTAATGGCAGCCAGGGCCATCTCCTCCATGGGCACCTGCCGCAGAATGGCGCTTTTCTCCATATACCGGGCGATCTCAGCAATATCGGCGGCCTGATCCCCGATGCGCTCCATATCGGAAATCATCCGCAGGGCGGCGGATACGGCCCGCAGGTCCTTGGCCACCGGCTGCTGACGCAGGAGGAGCTTCATACACTGGCTCTCGATATCCCGCTCCTTGTGGTCGATGTCTTGCTCCAGGCTCCTGGCCCGCTCTCCCAGCTCTCGGTCTCCCTCCACATACGCCTTGGTGGCGGCGGAGATGGCCTCCTCGCACAGAGCTCCCATTTTAATCAGTTCTACATTCAGCTGCTCCAGCTGTTCATTAAAACGGTTCCTCATATCAGCCAAACCTCCCGGTGATGTAGTCCTCGGTTCTCTTGTCCTGAGGCATGGAGAATATTTGCTCCGTCTCTCCAAATTCCACCAGCTCCCCCATGAGGAAAAAGGCGGTATTATCTGAAATACGGGCGGCCTGCTGCATGTTGTGGGTCACCATAATGATAGTATAGTCTTTTTTCAGCTCTGAGGCAAGGTCCTCTATCTTGGAGGTAGAGATGGGGTCCAGGGCGGAAGTGGCCTCGTCCATCAGCAGTACGTCCGGCTTGACGGCCAGGGCTCTGGCAATGCACAGCCGCTGCTGCTGGCCGCCGGACAGGCCCAGGGCGGACTTCTTCAGCCGGTCCTTCACCTCTTCCCAGATGGCGGCCCCCCGAAGGGACTGCTCCACGATCTCGTCCAGCTTCACACGGTTGCGGATCCCATGGGTCCGGGGGCCGTAGGCCACGTTGTCATAGATAGACATGGGGAAGGGGTTGGCCTTCTGGAACACCATGCCGATGCGGCGGCGCAAATCGGTTACATCCCTGCCTGGGGCGTATACCTCCTCCCCCCGATAGGTCAGGGATCCAGTGATTTTCACCCCCGGAATCAGGTCGTTCATCCGGTTAATGGTCCGCAGAAAGGTGGACTTTCCGCAGCCGGAGGGGCCGATCAGGGCGGTGATCTGCCGCTCCGGCAGGTCGATCATAATATTTTTCAAGGCATGGTTCTCGCCATAATACAGATTTAGGTCCCGGGCGGACAGGATAGTATGGTCCATGGCTCTGTGCTCCTTTACTTCTTTAGCTTCTTCCCAACCAGGCTGGCGGACAGGTTGATAACCAGGGTGAGAATCATCAGGATGGCCGCGATGGCAAAGGCGATATCCGTCCGGCCCCGCTCGTTGGCGTAAAGGTATAGGGCCACGGTAAGGGTGGCGGAGGAGTTATTCAGCGCCTCGCCAAAGCTGTACAGCACTGTGCCGAAGCCAGCGGTGAACAGCAGGGCGGCCGACTCGCCCACGATACGGCCCACAGCCAGGATACAGCCGGTGACGATCCCGTCCACGGCGTTGGGCAGCACGACGGTGCGAATCATATGCCACTTGCCGGCCCCCAGGCCCAGGGCCCCCTCCCGGTAGCTCTGGGGAACAGTCTTCAGGCTCTCCTGGGTGGTGCGGATGATGGTGGGCAAAATCATGACCACCAGCGTCAGGCCGCCGGCCAGGATGCCCGCCTTCAGTCCCATAAGCTGGATAAAAACCATCATGCCCACCAGGCCGAAGATGATGGAGGGGATCCCGGTGAGGGTTTCGGCGGCAAATTCGATGATAGCGGCCAAACGCCGGTTGGAGGCATACTCCGTCAGATAGATGGCAGCGCCCACCCCCAGTGGCAGGACGATGGCCATGGACAGCACAATGATGTAGATGGTGCTGGCGATGTGGGGCAGGATGCCGGTGGTTCCCTTGAGCATACTGGTCTGGGTGGACAGCAGCTCCCAGGTGACTAAGGGAAGTCCCCGGACGAAGATATAGCCGATGAGAAAGACCAGCAGGGCGCACACCAGCAGACCACACAGGTAGAGCAGGGCACGAAGCCCCCGGTCGTAGAGCCAGCGCCTCTTAGACAGCTTTTCCATGGCTTCAGCCCTCCTTTTTGTTCTTGATAAACAGGTTAAGGATCACGTTGATGAGCATAATGAAGAGGAACAGCACCAGGCCCACGGAGTACAGGGCCTGCCGCCACAGGGTACCCACTCCGGCATAGGACATTTCAGAGGCGATAGCTGTGGTCAGGAACCGCACGGGGGTAAACAGGCTGTCCGGCATATTGGGTACATTGCCGGACACCATGATGATGGCCATGGCCTCACCGATGGCCCGCCCCACCCCCAGCACCACAGCGGTTGCCACGCCGGACCGGGCGGCGGGCAGAGTCACCCGGAAGATGGTCTCAATGTGGGTGGCTCCCAGGGCCAGGCTGGCCTCCTCATACTCCTTGGGCACCGCCCGGAGGGAGGTCTCCGCCACGTTGACAATGGAGGGCAGAATCATGATGGCCAGCACCACGATAGCGGCCAGCAGGCTGGCGCCGGAGGCCAGCTCGAAGGTTCGCTGGATGGCGGGGACCAGGACGATCATGCCCACCAGACCGTAGACAATGGAGGGAATGCCCGCCAGCAGCTCCACGGCGGTACGGATGACTTTAGCCGCCTTGGGCGGCGCTACCTTGGCCAGAAACATGGCGGTCATCAGCCCAATGGGCACCCCCACCAGGACGGCGCCGGCCGTGCCGGCCACCGAGGTGAGGATGAAGGGCAGGATCCCGAACTTCTCCTGTTTGCCCGCCCACTCCGTTCCGAACAGGAAGTCGGTGACGCCAATCTCCAAAATGGCGGGCAGCCCGGCAATAATTAGATAAATACAGATAAAAAGCACACAGCCCACCGCTACAAAGCCGCACAATAGGAATACCATCTTGACGATGAATTCCATAGTGTCCCGGCCCCGGCGGAGACTGGAGGCCGGCTTGTGTTCCGCCCTAGAGGCGGCCCAGTCCATGACCTTCTCGCTTTCCAATGCCAAAACTCCTTTCGTTCAGCCCAACAGCCTCCACTCTATCAGCAGAGCGGAGGCTGTCGCGGAAGGATCTCTCAGAATCAGACCATAGGCACCGCGCCGGCGGCACGGATCAGGTCGGAAGCGGCGGCGGAGGTAGCCCAGTCAAACCAGGCTTGGGCGGCCTCACTCAAGGTCTCGCCCTCCTTGGTCACCAGGATGAAGGGGCGCTGGATCTCGTAGCTGCCGTCCAGCACGGTCTCCTCCGAGCAGGCGACACCGTTGACGGTGATGGCCTTGATGCCCTCCTGGCCCTCCACAGCGGAGAGGGAGGCGTAGCCAATGGCCTGGGGGTTATTCTTCACTGCCTCGATGACAGCGCCGGTGGAGGTCAGCTCCTGGGAGAGCACACAGAGGTCCTCCGTCCCGGTGATAGACTCAAAGCCGTCCCGTGTGCCGGAGCCGCCCTCCCGGCCGATGCAGGCGATGGCGCCGTCCGCGCCGCCCATTTCCGACCAGTTGGCGACCTCGCCCTTGAAAATCTGGGCAATCTGCTCCACGGTCAGGTCAGAGATGGCGGAGTCGGCGTTGACGATGATGGCGATGCCGTCCAGGGCCAGGGTGGTGCTCTTCAGACCGTCGGCCACCTCCTCGTCCTTCAGGGCGCGGGAGGCCAGGCCGATGTCGGCAGAGCCGTTCTTGGCGGCCTCGATGCCAGTGCTGGAGCCGGTGGGGTCGTAGGACGCCTTTACATCGGGGTGGTCGATCATAAACTGCTCATTCAGCGTCAGGACCACCTTTTCCATCGAGGTGGAGCCGTTGGTGGTAACGGAGCCGCTCAGGTCAGTCTGTGTATTGTTGTCTGTGCTCTGCGCCCCGGCGGCGGAGCCGGTGTTGGAGTTGCCGGCGCCGTTTGAATTGGAGCTGGAGTTATTGTTGCCGCCGCAGGCGGTCAGGGACAGGGCCATGACCAGCGCCAGACCCAGGCAAGTCAGTTTTTTCATCTTCGTGATTACTCCTTTTTATTCTGTCTTGGTTCTTTTGATCTGTGCTACGGTGCCCAGTATAAAAAAGGAATGTAAAATGCGAAACACTACCTCTGTTAAGTCTTTGTAAAATTCCGTCTCAATGTAAAAAAAGAGGGCTCTAGCGCGTAAAACGCGCCAAAGTCCTCAGAAAAGCCGGCCCGGACC
>JAHZFC010000160.1 GCA_019421525.1 Clostridiales bacterium | reverse complement strand
GAGGCCGGCGAGGCCGTCACCTTTGACAAGGTACTGGCCGTGCTGGACGGCGACAACGCCACCTTCGGCGCTCCCACCGTGGAGGGCGCCTCCGTCACCGCCAACGTGGTGAAGAACGGCAAGGGCAAGAAGGTGCTGGTATTCAAGTACAAGCCCAAGAAGAACTACCGCCGCCGTCAGGGCCACCGTCAGCCCTATACCAAGGTGGAGATCACCAAGGTCAACGCCTGAGGGGCGATCCTATGACCACCATCACATTCCACAGCGCCCAGGGCCGTCTGGACGGCTTTGTTGTGGAGGGGCACAGCGGCTATGCCGAGGCCGGTGCGGACATCGTCTGCGCCGCCGTCTCCGCCGCCGTGGGCCTGGTCGAGTGTACGTTCAATGAAGTGCTCGGCCTGGGGGCCTCGGTGAAGATCCGGGAGAAGGACGCCCGCATTGCCCTCAAGCTCCCCGGCGGACTGGGGGAGGTCAATGAGCACACCTGCCAGGACCTGCTGGCGGGGCTGATGGTCTACCTCCAGGACCTGTCTGAGGAATACCCGGAAAACCTCATCGTCCAGCTGGACGATGACGACGAGGACGATCGGTCCTCCCAAAGTCTTGAGAAAGGATGAAAGGCTATGCTGAAGATCAATATTCAGTTTTTCGCCCATAAGAAGGGCGGCGGTTCCACCAAGAACGGCCGTGACTCCGAGGCCAAGCGCCTGGGCGTGAAGCGTGCCGACGGTCAGTTTGTTCTGGCCGGCAACGTGCTGGTCCGCCAGCGGGGCACCCATATCCACCCCGGCACCAATGTTGGCAAGGGCAGCGACGACACCCTGTTCGCTCTGAAGGACGGCAAGGTGAAGTTCGAGCGCATGGGCAAGGACCGCAAGAAGGTCTCTATCGTCGAGATCGCTCAGTGAGCACACGTCCCGGACAGGGTCCTCTGTCCGGGACGTTTTTTCAAGTGGCACGATCCCTTTCTTATATGCTCAAACTGCCATTTCCGCGGCGCGCCCGCGCCGTCCCGGCTCCGCCGGAGCCTTTCGATCAGGAGGTTTATCTATTCCATGGCTAATCAGTTCATCGACACCGCCCGCATCACGGTGAAGGCGGGCAACGGCGGCAACGGAGCCGTGGCCTTCCACCGGGAGAAATATGTGGCCGCCGGAGGCCCCGACGGCGGCGATGGCGGCCGTGGGGGCAACATCGTCCTGCGGGTGGACCCACATATGTCCACCCTGATGGATTTCCGCTACAAGCGCAAGTATGTGGCGGAAAACGGCCAGGACGGCAGCGGCAAGCGCTGCTCCGGCAAGGACGGGCAGCCCCTGGTCATCCGGGTGCCCCGGGGCACGGTGGTCCGGGATATGGAGACCCGGGAGATCATCTGTGATATGTCCGGGGACGAGGACTTCATCCTGGCCAAAGGGGGCAACGGCGGCTGGGGCAACAAGCACTTCGCCACCCCCACCCGGCAGGTGCCCCGGTTCGCTAAGGCGGGCCTGCCCGGCCAGAGCCGGGAGGTCATCCTGGAGCTGAAGCTGCTGGCCGACGTGGGCTTGGTTGGCTTCCCCAACGTGGGCAAGTCCACCCTGCTGAGCGTGGTCACCCGGGCCCAGCCCAAGATTGCCAACTACCACTTCACCACCCTGTCCCCCAACCTGGGGGTAGTGCCCCTGGAGGACGGGCAGTCCTTCGTCCTGGCCGACATCCCCGGCATCATCGAGGGGGCCAGCGAGGGGGCCGGCCTGGGCCACGACTTTCTCCGGCATATCGACCGCTGCCGCCTGCTCATCCATGTGGTGGATGTATCCGGCAGCGAGGGCCGGGACCCGGTGGCCGACTTCGACGCCATCTGTGCCGAGCTGGAGCGGTGGTCCCCCGAGCTGGCCAGCCGGCCCATGCTGGTGGCCGCCAACAAGGTGGACATCATGGAGGACCCCGAGCTGCTGGAGAAGCTCCGCGCCCATGTGGCGGAGCGGGGCTGCACCCTGTATGAGATGTCCGCCGCCACCCACCAGGGCACCCGGGAGCTGATGTATGCCGCCGCGGCCCAGCTGGCCCAGCTGCCCCCCATCACAGTGTACGAGCCCACCTATGTGGAGCGGCCCCCGGAGATCGACACCTCCGCCCCCCTGGAGATCGTCCGGGACGACGACGGCACCTGGCTGGTGGACGGGCCCTGGCTGCGGCAGCTCATGGCCAACGTCAACTTCAACGACTACGAGAGCCGCAACTGGTTCGACAAGCGGCTGCGGGAGGCCGGGGTGTTCCAGCAGCTGGAGGACATGGGCATCAAGGACGGCGACCCCATCTGCCTATACAATTTGGAATTCGAGTACCAGAGATAACGCTCTGTATCCGTATCATGTACAAACATGCGGCCATCCCAAAGGGATGGCCGCATGTTTTGTTCCACGTTACCGGGCGCTGACATCGATGTACCGGGGCTCCAGCTTGGAGTACACCAGCTTCTGGCTGCTGTAAAGGGAGAACCTGCCGCTGAGCAGATAGCTCAGGGCGCAGGCCAGGGCGAAGAACACCACGCTCCCCTCCCCGAAGAGCTCCACGCTGAGCAGGATGCTGGCCAGGGGGCAGTTCACCACCCCGCAGAACAGGGCGATCAGCCCGATGGCCGCCCCGAAGGCGCTCTCCAGCCCCAGCAGGGGCGCCGCCGCGCTGCCGAAGGCCGCCCCGATGAAGAAGGTGGGGACGATCTCCCCGCCCCGGAACCCCGCCCCCAGGGTGAGGGCGGTAAAGACGATCTTCAGCAGGAAGGCCCAGGGGTCCGCCCGGCCGCCCGCCAGCGCGCTGCTGATAAAGGCGCTGCCCGCGCCGTTGTAGGTCCCGCTGCCCTCCAGCACCGTCAACAGGATGACCAGTGCCGCCCCCGCCAGCACCCGGAGGTAGGGGTCAGGCAGCACCTTCCGGTAGAGGTGGGCCGTGCCATGCATCACCACGCAGAACAAAATGGCCACCAGGGCGCAGCCGATGGCCAGCCCGCCCACCTGGAGCAGGGCCAGGGGGGACAGCTCCGGCATCCCCAGCAGGGTCCATCCCTCGGGGCGCAGCCCCATGAGATGGGTGACCCCCAGGGACACCAGGCTGGAAAACAGCCCCGGGAACAGGGCGGAGTAGTGGAGGATGCCCACGCTGACCACCTCCAGGCTGAACACGGTGGCGGCCACCGGGGTGCCGAACAGGGCGGTGAACAGGGCGCTCATGCCGCACAGGACGATGAGGTTCATGTTCCGCTCATCCAGCCGCAGCCACTTGCCCAACGTGGCGGCCAGGCTGCCGCCGATCTGGAGAGCCGCCCCCTCCCGCCCGGCGCTGCCGCCGGTGAGGTGGGTCAGCGCCGCGCTCCAAAAGATGAGCAGGGCCAGACGCAGCCTGGGCTTTTCCCCGCTGCGGACGCTGGCGATGATCTGGTTGGTGCCGCTGTCGTTGGCCATGTCCAGCACCTGGTAGCTCCACACGATGATCAGCCCCGCCGCCGGCATGCAGAAGATCAGCCAGGGGTTTGCCTGCCGGGTCTGGGTCACCCAGGACAGGACATAGGAAAAGGCGCCCCCCGCCAGGCCGCACACCAGCCCGGTCAGCCCCCCCACCACGATCCACCGCAGCAGGGTGAGCACCGCCAGCTCCCCGTCGTGGAACAGTTCCCGCCATTGTCTCTCCATCGTTCCTCTCTCCTCTGCCGGGCCGTGTGCCCGGCGGCTTCCATTATAAGGTACGGCCTGTACCCTGTCAAGGTGCGCTCTTTACAGCCATTTCCCTTTCTGTTATGATGGGGACAGCAAGGCGCCGCGGGCTGGTCCCAGGTCCCGTGCCCGGCATACGGCGCATATCAGGAATAAGGTAAAAGGAGGACACAGGCATGAACTATGAACTCAAAGGCGGCAATTTCCCCGTGGTGGTGTGCCAGCTGGCCCCAGGGGAGCAGATGATCACAGAAAAGGGCTCCATGGTGTGGATGAGTCCCAACATGGAGATGAAGACCACCGGGGGCGGCCTGGGCAGGATGTTCTCCAAGGCCTTCTCCGGGGAGAGCATGTTCCAGAATATCTACACCGCCCAGGGCGGGCCGGGGATGATCGCCTTCGGCTCCAGCTTCCCCGGCAAGATCCTCCCCCTGACCATTGCCCCGGGCCAGGAGATGGTCCTGCAAAAGAATGCCTTCCTGGCCTCTGAGGCCGGGGTGGAGCTGTCCATCCACTTCAACAAGAAGCTGGGCTCCGGCTTCTTCGGCGGCGAGGGCTTCATCATGCAGCGCCTGTCCGGCTCCGGCACCGCCTTTGTGGAGGTGGACGGGGAGCTGGTGGAGTATGACCTGGCCCCCGGACAGCAGATGGTGGTGGACACGGGCAACGTGCTGGGCTTTGACATCAGCGTGTCCATCGACATCCGCTCCGTCCCCGGCATGAAGAACAAGCTGCTGGGGGGCGAGGGGCTGTTCAACACCGTGCTCACCGGGCCGGGCCGCATCTGGCTGCAGACCATGCCCCTGCCCAGCGTGGCCGCGGCCATCATTCCCTACATCCCCACTGGGAACGGCTGAGAGCCGTTCTCCCTAAGCGGAAAGCCGTCCCGGTTTTTCTGGGCCAGGTTTCGCCTGGCGGCGAGTTTCTTTTTGTGCGCACAAAAAGAAACCAAAAATGCGCCGGGGGTCAGGCGCGGAAGAACTTCAAGCGCCAAGGACGCGCTTTCGTTCTAAGCGCCTGCACCCCCGGACCCCCCTCGTCCTCGCAAAGTCCGCTCCACTCCATTTCCGCCTGACGGCAAAAATCATGTTCGCTCCCTTGCTCGTCCTCTCCCCACAAAGGCCAAACGGCCTTTGTGGGGCCCCCAGCCGAGTGGCCTAGGTCCTTAGCGTCCTTTCCCCCG
>JAHZFC010000159.1 GCA_019421525.1 Clostridiales bacterium | reverse complement strand
CCGGGGCGGACGACTACATCACCAAGCCCTTCTCCCTGGCTGTACTCCGGGCCAGAGTGAACGCCCAGCTCCGGCGGAACGCTCCCACGATTTCTCAAACTATGTCCATAGGCCCCTTCATCTTCGATTTTGACCGGATGGACTTCCGCCGGGATGGGGCTGCCGTGGAGCTGAGCAAAACGGAGCAGAAGCTCCTGCGGGTGCTGGTGGAAAATCGGGGACACACCGTGCCCCGGGCCACCCTGGTGGACCGGGTATGGACGGACGGTGCGGAATTCGTGGAGGAAAACGCCCTGTCCGTCACGGTCAAGCGGCTGCGGAGCAAGCTGGAGGCCGACCCGGCCAAGCCTGAATACCTGAAAACGGTGTACGGCATCGGCTACATTTGGGCGGTGAAGCCATGACGGGGTATCTCATTGCGGGTGCGGCGGTACTGCTGGCCCTGGCTGTGGTCGTCTATGCCCGTTGGCGCACCGCCCGCACCATCCGGCGGCTGGATGACATGCTCACCGCAGCCACGGACGGCACCTTTTCCGAACAAACCTTTGATGAGAGCCGCCTCTCCGCTCTGGAGAGCCGGTTGGCCCGGTATCTGGCGGCCAGCGCCTTGTCCGAGCGGAATGTGCGTGAGCAGAAGGATCAGATCAGCGCCCTGATCTCCGACATCTCCCACCAGACCAAGACTCCGGTGGCCAACCTCCAGCTCTACGCCCAGCTGCTCTCCGAGCAGCCCCTCACGCCCCAGGGAAAGGACTGTGCCGCCGCCATCTCCGCCCAGGCGGACAAGCTCCAGACCCTCATCGAAGCCCTGGTCAAGACCTCCCGCCTGGAGACGGGGATCCTGACCCTCCACCCCCAGTCCGGCGAGATCGCCCCGATGTTGGAGCGAGCTATCGCCCAGTATGGGCCCAAAGCGTCGGAAAAAGACATCACCCTGACTGCCCGGCAGACAGAGGGCTCCGCCGTCTTTGACCCCAAGTGGACGGAGGAAGCGGTGTGCAACCTGCTGGACAACGCCGTCAAGTACACCCCCTCCGGCGGCACCGTGACGGTGGAGGTGAAAAACTACGAGCTCTTCTCCGCCATCCGGGTGACCGATACCGGCCCGGGCATCTCCGAGGGGGAACAGGCCAAGATTTTCGGGCGTTTTTACCGTGCTCCCGGTGCTTATCAGGCGGAGGGCGTGGGCATTGGCCTCTATCTCACCCGGCAAATTGCGGAGAAGCAGGGCGGCTATGTGAAGGTGGAGAGCGTCCCCGGGAAGGGAAGCGTGTTTTCCCTCTTTCTCCCCCGTCTGTAGCGGACTTCTTTCAAAACTGTCACATTCTCGAAAGGACCAGGACAGATTTCCATGCTAAAGTCTGTATTGTCAAAAGACGGTACAGACTTTTTCTTTGGAGGAACATCATATGACGATTTTGGAGACCCGTGATCTGAAAAAACACTACGGCGCCGGGGACACCCAGGTCAAAGCCCTGGACGGCGTAAATTTGAACATTGAGCAGGGAGAGTTTGTGGCCATTGTGGGCACCTCCGGCTCCGGCAAGTCCACTCTGCTTCACATGCTGGGTGGACTGGATCGGCCCACCTCGGGAAGCGTATCTGTGGACGGCAGGGACATCTTCGGCCTGAAGGACGAGGCCCTGACCATCTTCCGTCGCCGGAAGATCGGCTTCGTGTTTCAGTCCTACAATCTGGTGCCGGTGCTCAGCGTGTGGGAGAACATCGTCCTGCCCATTCAGTTGGATGGGGCCAAGGTGGATCGGGCCTATGTGGAAGAGGTCATCGCCACCCTGGGGCTGGAGAAGAAGCTCACCAATCTCCCCAACCAGCTCTCCGGCGGCCAGCAGCAGCGGGTGGCCATCGCCCGGGCCCTGGCCACCAAGCCCGCCATCCTGCTGGCCGACGAGCCTACCGGCAACCTGGACAGCAAAACAAGCCAGGATGTGCTGGGCCTCATGAAGGTGACAGGGCAGAAGTTCGCCCAGACCATGGTGATGATCACCCACAACGAGGAGATCGCCCAGATGGCCGACCGCATCGTCCGCATTGAGGACGGGCGGATCGTGACACGGTAAGGGGGCGAAGGGCATGAATGTCTCCAACCGCGGCTGTATCCGCCGTCTGAGCCTGAAAAGCCTCCTTGCAAACCGTACCCGCAATCTGGTGGCGGTGCTGGCCATCGCCCTGACGGCGGTACTGTTTACATCCCTCTTTACCATCGCCCTCTCCATCAACGAGGGCATTCAGCAGAACAACTTCCGTCAGGCCGGGGGCTGGTCCCATGGCTCCTTCAAGTACCTCACTGAGGAGCAGTTCGAGGAATTGAAGGACGACCCTCTCATTGACCAGTGGGGCCTGCGCCGGTTTTTAGGTATGCCCACAGAGGTTCCCTTCAACAAATCCCATGTGGAGATTGGCTACTCCGACACCAACGAGGCCCACTGGGGCTACTGCGACCCGGTAGAGGGCCGCCTCCCCCAAGAAGGGACCGACGAGGCGGCCACCGACACCCATGTGCTGGCACTGCTGGGGGTGGAGCCGGAGATCGGCGCCAGGTCCACCGTCACCTGAGAGGTGGCCGGACAGGAGACCACGCAGACCGTCACATTAAGAGGCAGGTGGGAATACGACGAGGCCATCGTGGCCAACCACATTCTGATCCCCGAGAGCCGGGTGGACACCATTTTGGCCCAGGTGGGCGTCACCCCGCCCGGCAGCGACGGCATGACCGGCAGCTGGAACCTGGATGTGATGCTGAAGCACGGCGCCCGCTCTATTGCCGCTGACCTGGAGGATATTTTGACAAACCACGGCTATCAGTCAGAGACACCGGGAGAAAACTACATCTCCACCGGCGTCAACTGGGGCTACACCGGGGCACAGCTTTCAGACAAGCTGGACCCCACCGTTATGGCCATCATTGTGGGTGTGCTGCTCCTCATTCTCCTCACCGGGTATCTCATCATCTACAATGTGTTTCAGATCTCCGTGGCGGGGGACATCCGCTTCTACGGCCTGCTGAAAACCATCGGCACTACGCCCCGGCAGCTCCGGCGGATCATCCGCACCCAGGCGCTGCTGCTCTCCCTTATCGGCATTCCCGTGGGGCTGCTGCTGGGCTGGCTGCTGGGCGGTGTACTCACCCCAGTCATTACCGCACAGCTCAATGGCGTGACCACCGTGGTCTCAGTCAGCCCTCTTCTCTTTGTGGGTTCGGCCATCTTCGCTCTGGTGACAGTACTCATATCCTGCCGCCGCCCTGGCCGTCTGGCGGGCAAGGTTTCTCCGGTAGAGGCGGTGCGCTACACCGAGGGCCAGGCGCCGAAACAGAAGGCCAGGCGAACGGGCAAGGGAATCTCCCTTTTCTCCATGGCCTGGGCCAACCTGGGCCGCAGCCGGGGCAAGACCTTCCTCACAGTGCTGTCCCTGACCCTGGCTGTGGTGCTGCTGACGTTGACCGTCACCTTCGCCAGCGGCTTTGACATGGACAAATATGTGTCCAGCTTTACCGCCAGCGACTTCATCCTGGCCGACGCGGGGCAGTTCCAAACCGGTGGGGACGGTTTTAACAACGAAATGGCGGTGCCGGAGGAGGTCATCGACGCTGTGGATACCCAAGGGGGCATCACCGGCAGCGGCCGGGTCTACGGTAAGACCTCTCCTGCCCTGGAATTTGTCACCGAAGAATACTACCGATCCATGTGGGGCCGTTGGAACACTCAGGAGCAGTTGGACAGCATGATAGCCTTCATGGACCGCACCGAGGACGGCCTGCTGGCCGACAGGGTCCAACTCTACGGCATGGAGCCCTTTGCACTGGACCATCTGACAGTGCTGGAAGGGGATCTCTCCAAACTGAACGCCCCGGACGGGAACTATATTGCCGCCGTGTATAGTGATGACGACTATGGCAACGCAGTCATGGACAGCCACTGGGCCCGACTGGGGGACACGGTGACCATCCGCTATGTGGAGGAATATGAGTACTACAATCCAACCACCGGCGAAATTTACGGTTCCTTAGAGGATGTACCGGAAGGGGCTGCCTATGCCGAGCGGGCGGTACAATACCGGGATGTGGACTACACCGTGGCCGCCCTGGTGACGGTGCCCTCCGCCCTGAGCTACCGCTACTATGGCGCCGACGAATTCGTCCTGGGGGCGGAGACCTTCCTCCGGGACACGGAGACCGACTCCGTCATGTACTATGCCTTCGACACCACCCAGGAGGCCAACGCCGCCATGGAGGCCTTTCTCCAGGACTACACGGAAAACGTGAATCCCCAGTTTGACTATGAGAGCAAGGCCACCTACGCCGGGGAATTTGAGAGCACCCGGAGCATGTTCCTCCTGCTGGGCGGTGCTCTCAGCTTTATCGTGGGCCTGGTGGGGGTGCTGAACTTTTTCAACGCCATCCTCACCGGCATCACCGCCCGCCGCCGGGAGCTGGCCGTGCTCCAGTCCATCGGTATGACCTCCCGGCAGCTGCGGACCATGCTGGCCCTGGAGGGGCTGCTCTATACCCTGGGCGCCACCCTTCTGGCCCTGGCGCTGATTCTGGTCACAGCCCCCTTTGTGGGGCCCGGCCTCAACGGGCTCATCTGGTTTTTCACCTACCGCTTTACCCTCTGGCCCATCGCCGTGGTGCTGCCTCTGTTCGGGGCTTTGGGCATACTCATCCCGGTGCTCAGTTGCCGGGCCGCCCAGCGCTATTCCGTGGTGGAGCGCCTGCGGCAGGAGTAAGAGACTGCGCCAAATCCAAACCTTTGTGATATAATGAAAATCACAAACACAAGGAGGAATTGCCATGCGAAAGAATTTTGGGGCTAAGCCCTGGACCTATCCCCAGCCGGTCTTTATCCTGGCCACCTACAATGAGGA
>JAHZFC010000158.1 GCA_019421525.1 Clostridiales bacterium | reverse complement strand
CTTGCCCACGCCGGTGGGCCCCAGGAACAGGAAGGTGCCCACCGGGCGGCCCCGCTCCTTCCGTCCCACCCGCCCCCGGCGGATGGCCCGGGCCACGGCGGACACCGCCCGGTCCTGGCCCACCACCCGGCGGTGGAGCTCCCCCTCCAGCGCCATCATCCGCTGGGACTCGCTCTGGGTGACGGTGGCCACCGGGATGCCCGTCCACTGGGCCACCACCTGGGCCACGTGCTCGGCGGTGAGCACCGTCCCCTCTGTTCCCGAGCGGCGGCTGAGCTTCCGGTCCAGCTCCTGGCGGAAATCCCGCTCCGCGTCCCGGAGCATGGCCGCCCGCTCGAAGTCCTGCCGGGCGGCGGCCAGCTCCTTCTCCCGTGCGGCCACCCCGGCCCGGTCGGCCAGCTCCCGCAGGGCGGGGGGCAGCACCTCCCCCTCCATGCGCAATCGGGCGCAGCCCTCGTCGATGAGGTCGATGGCCTTGTCCGGGAGGAACCGCTGGGGCAGATACCGCCGGGACAGGTCCACCGCCGCGGTGAGCGCCTCGTCAGAGATGGTCAGGCGGTGGTGCTGCTCATACCGGCTGCGGATGCCCCGCAGGATCTCCAGGGTCTGCTCCCGGGTGGGCTCGGCCACCGTCACCGGCTGAAAGCGCCGCTCCAGCGCCGCATCCTTTTCAATGTATTTGCGGTATTCCTCCAGGGTGGTGGCCCCCACCACCTGGATGTCCCCCCGGGACAGGGCGGGCTTGAGGATATTGGCCGCGTCGATGGCTCCCTCGGCGGAGCCCGCGCCGATGATGTTGTGCAGCTCGTCCAGGAACAATATGACGTTGCCCGCCCGCCGGACCTCCCCGATCATGACGTTCACCCGGTCCTCGAACTCCCCCCGGTACTTGGTGCCCGCCACCATGGCGGACAGGTCCAGGCTCAAAAGGCGCTTGTCCCGCAGGGGCTCAGGCACCGCCCCGGCGGCCAGCCGGAGGGCCAGGGCCTCGGCCACCGCCGTCTTGCCCACGCCGGGCTCCCCGATGAGGGCGGGGTTGTTCTTGGTCCGCCGGGACAGGATCTGGATCACCCGGGACACCTCCTGCTCCCGGCCCACCACCGGGTCCAGCCGGCCGGTGATGGCCATGCGGGTCAGGTCTCTGGAAAAGCGGTCTGTCAATTTGGTGTCTCCTCCCTCCCGGCTGCGGGCCCTGGGCTCCTCTCGCCGGATGGCGGGGGGCTGCTCCGGACCGGCGGGGCCAATGGCCCGGGGCTGTCCCGCGGTGTCCTTTTCCTTGCGACGGCGGCGGATGAACCGCCGAAAAAGATCCTTGCCTTCCATGGTATGCTCCTCTCGATGCTCATGGTGTAAGCATGGCAATTTTCCCCTGGATCTATACCTCAGGCCCGCCGAAAAATTCCGGTTGCATTTTGGCCCGTTTGTGATAAAATAGGGTCGGTTCGCAACATAACGTTCGGAGGTGTTACACAATGGCATACGCGATCAATGACACTTGCATCAGCTGCGGCGCCTGTGAAGGCGGCTGCCCCGTGGGCGCGATCTCCATGGGTGACGAGCACATGATGATCGACGCTGGGACCTGCATCGACTGTGGCTCCTGCGCCGACACCTGCCCCGTTGGTGCCATCGCCCCTGCCGAATAAGGGACGGAAGGAAACGAAAGGGCCCCGGCTCCCGATATGGGAGCCGGGGCCCTTTTCCCTGTCTTACCTTCGGATATACCTCAGCTCTGCGATCCCGTCCTCAGTCTGGATCTCCAGCAGGCGCAGCTTCCGCTCCCGGTCCATGGGGGCAAACAGGGCCGTCCCCGCCCCCAGCAGCGTGGGAAGGACGGAGATGCGCAGCTCGTCGATCATATCGTCCGCCAGAAGCGCCTGGGCCACCTGTGCCCCGCCGCAGATCCAGATGTCCTTTCCCGGCCGCTCCCGCAGCGTCTGGATGAGAGCGGCTGGCTCCTGGGTGGTGAAGCAGACCTGCGGGTCATCCTCCATGGTCCGGTGGGTCAGCACATAGCACTCCAGCCCTTCGTAGACCCACTGCCCCGGGGAAAGCTCTGTCACGACCTGGTGATAAGTGTTCCACCCCATCACCACCGTATCCACTGTAGAGAGAAATGCATCGTAGCCCTCGCCCACTCCGCCGCCGTCCTGTCCGGTCATCCAGTCCACTGCGCCGTTGCGGTCCGCGATATAGCCATCCAGGCTCATGCCGATATACAGCACCGTTTTCCTCATATGATCCCCTCCCAAATGCAAAGCAAAGCCCCTGCCGGCAGCCGCCGGCAGGGGCTATTTTCTCTCATCCTGTCGAATTTATCCCGACCGTTCAGCGGACATACATCTCCCGCCCGGTCTGGAACAGGTCATGGCCCTGGCTGTCGATGGCCACGGTGAGGGGGAAGTCGGCCACCGTCATCCGCTTGATGGACTCGCAGCCCAGATCGTCAAAGGCGATGACGTCGGCAGTCCGGATGCACCGGGCGATCAGCGCCCCAGCGCCCCCCACAGCGGCAAAGTAGCAGGCGCCATTGCGCACGATGGCGTCCACCACCGGTCCGCTCCGCTCCCCCTTGCCGATCATGGCCGTCAGCCCCAGGTCCAGCAGCCTGGGGGCAAAGGCGTCCATCCGCCCGGCGGTGGTGGGGCCGCAGGCCCCCACCGCCATTCCCTGCTGGCCCGGGGTGGGCCCGGCATAGTAGATGACCGCCCCTTTCAGGTCAAAGGGCAGGGGTTCCCCCTCGTCCAGCAGCTGGAACAGCCGCTTGTGGGCTGCGTCCCGGGCGGTGTAGATGGTGCCGGACAGCAATACCCGGTCCCCTGCGGACAGGGTCCCCACCAGCTCCGGCAGCTGTTGGGTGGTAAGCGATACCGTCCGGTTCATTCCACTCCCCCCCACTGCTTGAGGCGGTCAGCGCCCTCGTCGCCCTTGCCCATCCCGGCGGCCAGGCTGCCCACCGCCTGGAGGCGGGCGTCCAGCTCGTCCACCGCCTGGCGCAGCTGGTCATACTGCCCCAAAATGCCGTCGATCCACTGCCGGGCCCCCTCCTTCATGGCATCCACCTGGGCCTGGGCCTCGTCCACCGTGGCCTGGGCCTTCCGGTGGGCGTCCAGCTCCACAGTGGCCACCCGGTCTTTGAGCTCCTCGTACTTCTGGGCCGTGGGCTCCAGCTGGGCCACCTGCTCCTGGAGGCGGGCCAGCTCTGAGCGGGCCACTGCCAGCTTGCTCTCCGCCTGGGTCAGTTCCCCCCGCACCCGGCTGAGGGTCCTGGTGGACTCCTCCAGAGAGGCCCGCACCTTCGCCTCCTCGGCGGCCACCGAGCCCTTCTCGTTTTTCAGCCCGGCCAGCTCGCCCTCCAGGCTCTCCCGATGGGTCCTGGTGTCGGCCAGCTCCGCCTCCAGCGCCTCCACCTGCTTTTGGTGGGCGGCGTAGGTCTCCTCGATATAGTTCATCACGTCCCGGCGGTTGAAGCCGCCCAGGCTGGTCCGGAACTTGCGCACCACCTGCTCCATGGGGCCATCACTCTCCTGTCGAAATGGGGGTCTTGTTGTCTCTTCAGTGTACCACACTTCTCCCCCGGTTACAATCCCCTTTCCCGGGCCAAACGGCCCAAAAGGGGCTCAAAGTCCACCCCCTCCCGGCGGGGATAGTCCTGCTGCCGGGTGCGTTCGGCGCAGGCGGACACGAACCGGGCGGCCAGGGCGGCGGCCTGCTCCAGTTCCATGCCCCCCACCAGGCCGCCGGTGAGCACCGAGGTGAAGATATCCCCCGTGCCGTGGTACTCCCCCTCCACCCGGGGGGCCATCACCAGACTGGCACAGCCGGAGGCGCGGTCATAGCAGGCCGCCCCCACCAGCCCCTCCCCGGAGGACGCCCCGGTGAGCACCACCGACCGCCGCCCCCCGTCCGACAGGGCCCGGGCCAGCTCCAGCCCCTCCTCCCCGCTGCCGGAGAGGGTGGAATAGTCCAGGTCCAGCAGGAAGGCCGCCTCGGTGAGGTTGGGGGTGATGACGTCGGCGTGGGCGCACAGCTCCTTCATGGCCTGGCACATCTCCGGGGTATAGGTGGCGTACCGCCTGCCATGATCCCCCATCACCGGGTCCACCACCGCCACGCCCCCGGCCCCCCTCAGCATATTGATGGCACGGGCGGCCAGCTCCATCTGCCGCACCGAGGCCATAAAGCCGGTATACACCCCATCAAAGGTCAGCCCCAGGTCCTGCCAGTGGCCGATGGTGGCCTCCATCAGCCCGGTCAGGTCCTGGGTCACATAGCCGGAAAAGCCCCCGGTGTGGGTGGACAGGCAGGCGGTGACGATGGGGCAGCACTGCACCCCCATGGCAGACAGCACGGGGCTGACCACCGTCAGGGAACAGCGGCCGAAGCCGGACAGGTCGTGGACGGCGGCCACACGGGGCGTCAATGGCATGATGATCCCTCCTGTTATGCGCGTATTCAAATCATTATACCGGGTCTCCGCCCGGGGCGCAAGACAGCCCGCTGATTTTTCTCTTTACAAATCCGCCCCTGCCGAGGTATAATGGCCCAGAGCACGGCTGGCAGCAGGAACGCTTTCTGTTCGCTCCTCCACTCTGCCCGTCTCATGCCTCCCGCGGCTGTGGAGATCCCGCGAAAGGCCGGACTGCTGGAACGGCCTGTGGGATGCATGCGGTGCAGGGAGCCACAGCGATCAGCACTGGCATCACCGCGAAAAACGTGGAAAACAAGCGGCAGGACATCCATACCGCTCTTATACGCGCCTGTGATGGAATTGGTAGACATGCGAGATTTAGGTTCTCGTGCAGCGATGCGTGTGGGTTCGAGTCCCTTCAGGCGCACCACGTCGGAGCAAAGTCCGCTTTGCTCCGGCGTCTTTTTATGCCTGCGG
>JAHZFC010000157.1 GCA_019421525.1 Clostridiales bacterium | reverse complement strand
CCGACGTGGGGCTGCTGCCCGAATTCGCCAGCCGCTTCCCCCACGAGTTCTCCGGAGGCCAGCGCCAGCGCATCGGCATCGCCCGGGCCCTGATCATGGAGCCTGACTTCATCATCGCCGACGAGCCCATCTCCGCCCTGGATGTGTCCATCCGGGCCCAGGTGCTCAACCTGCTGGCTGAGCTACAGAAGGCCCGGGGCCTGACCTATCTGTTCATCGCCCACGACCTGTCGGTGGTCCGGTTCATCTGCGACCGCATCGCCGTGATCCACAAGGGGCAGATCGTGGAGCTGGCAGAGAGCGAGGAGCTCTTCGCCCATCCCTTCCACCCCTACACCCAGGCGCTGCTGTCCGCCATCCCCCAGCCCGACCCCATCGCCGAGCGGCACAAGAAGCTGCTGGTGTACGATCCCTCCTGCCACCACTACTCTGAGACTGACCAGCCCAGCTGGCACGAGATCCGGCCCGGCCACTTCGTCCAGGCCAGCCAGGAGGAGCTGGAGCAGTATCAGAAACAGCTGTGAGCGCACCAGGGCCGGGACAGATCCTGTCCCGGCCCTTGCACACGCGCTGAAGAAAAGGAGAACAGTCCTATGACCATCCCCGCTCCCCTCTGCTCCGGCGCCAAGGTGGCGCTGGTGGGCCCCGCCTCCGCCGTGCCGGAGGAAAAGCTCCAGCCCGCCCTGGACTTCGTCCGCTCTCTGGGCCTGGAGCCGGTGCCCTACCCCTCCTGCTTTTTTGCCAACCGGGACGGCTACCTGGCCGCCAGCGACCGCCAGAGGGCGGACGACATCAACGCCGCCTTCGCCGATCCGGACATCCAGGGCGTGTGGTGCATCCGGGGCGGGTATGGTGCCCACCGCATCCTCCCCCTGCTGGACCCCGAGGTCATCCGGGCCAACCCCAAGTGGTTCGGCGGCTATTCCGACGTCACCGCCATCCTCACCTTCTTAAACCAGGACTGCGGCCTGGAGTGCTACCACTGCACCATGCCCTCCACCGAACCGGACGCCGACCCCTTCACCCTGGGCTGGCTGAAGAGGGCCCTGTTCGGCGCCCTGTCCGGCCCGCTGGACCCCCCCGCCGGACACTCCCCCACCGTTCTGGTGCCCGGCACGGCCCGGGGCGTGCTGTGCGGAGGCAACCTGTCCTTGCTGGCCGCCTCCCTGGGCACCCCCTGGGAGATCGACACCCGGGGCAAGATCCTCTTCCTGGAGGACATCGGGGAAAAGACCTACCGGGTGGACAGCATGCTCACCCAGCTGCGCAACGCCGGGAAATTCCGGGACTGCGCCGGCATCGTCCTGGGGGCCTGGACCGACTGCGTCCCCGAGTACCCGGAAAAGACCCTGGAGCTGCCTGAGATCTTCGCCCAGCTCATCGCCCCGGCGGGCAAGCCCGCCATGATGGGCTTTGCCTGCGGCCATGTGCTGCCCACCTTCGCCCTGCCCATGGGCCGGATGTGCACCCTGGACGCCTCCGCCGGCACCCTCTGCCTGGACGCCGTCTGACAGGCCAATATACAGGAGGTCTTACCTATGAAAGCCATCGTCAACACCGCGATCTGCCCCCTGCTGTCCGCCCCCACGTTGGAGAGTACCCTGGAGGACGAGGCCCTCTATGGCATGGTGGTGGATATTTTAGATGAGCCCGTCCCCGGCTGGTACAAGGTTCGCACCCCCTACCGCTACGAGGGCATCGCCCCCGCCGACTGCCTGCTGGTGGGGGACGAGGGGGCGGCGGCCTGGGCCGCCCTGCCCAAGCTGGTGGTGCGCCATAAGAATTTCTGCGACGTGCTCTCCCGGCCCAAGGTCCAGGGCTGGCACCTCACCACCCTCACCCGGGGCTGCGTGGTCTCCCCGGTGGGCCCGGCGGAGGACGGCTGGCAGAAGGTGCTGCTGGCCGACGGGCGCACCGGCTTTGTCCAGGCATCCATCCTGGGTCCCTGGTATACCGCCCCCTGCTGCGACGATGAGGACGGCCTGCGCGCCGCCCTGGTGGACGCAGCCAAGCTGTACGCCGGCACCCACTACCGCTGGGGGGGCAAGTCCCCCATGGGCATCGACTGCTCCGGCCTGGTGTCCATGGCCTATATGCTGTGCGGCATCTATATCTACCGGGACGCCAAGATCGTGGAGGGCTTCCCCATCCGCGAGATCGGCCGGGCGGACATGGGGCCCGGCGACCTGCTGTTCTTCCCCGGCCATGTGGCCATGTACCTGGGGGATGGCCGATACTGCCACTCCACCGGCCGCTCCGGAGATGACGGCTTCACCGTCAACAGCCTGGACCCCACTGCCCCGGACTACCGGGCGGACCTGGCGGACAAGATCACCGCCGTGGGCAGCTATTTTTAATTGGACAGAACAGGGCCCCGCTCCACGATCGGAGCGGGGCCCTGTTTTTCAGTTCCAGATCTGCGTCTGTGTGGGGTCATAGGCCGGGGAATTGCCCTGCTCCTCCGTTGCCAGGGCGGAGCTGGCGGGATCTTCCTCCAGGGACAGAGACAAGTTCAGCCCCTCCCCGACGGCCAAGCGGACGAACCGGGACACCAGCAGCTCCACCGCCTCTCCCTGGCCCTCCCGGCCGTACACCTGGAAGCGGTAGCCCGCGCCGTTGGCCACGAACTCCACCGTCCGGCTCTCGGGCAGCCAGAGGATGGTGTTGCCCTCCTCATCGGCAAGGCCGTAGATCCCGCCCTTGTAGCCCTTTACCTGGACGCCGAACACATCGGTCACCGTGTCCGCCTCGGTCACGATGCAGTTGGCGGGCAGCTCATCCCCGGACAGCACATCCAGGGAGATCACCATATCCTCCCGCTCCCCCCACAGGTACATATGCCACAGGGAGCCGTCCTCATTGACGATCATCATGCCGCTCCAGGTGAAGCCAGCCCAGTCCAGATGGTCTGTCAGGACCGACTGTCCCCCCGCCAGGGCGGCCACATCGGCGGCAGTGACCTCCCGCTGGGTGCTGCCCTCCGGGGCGTTGTAGGCGAAGTCCAACTTGGAGCCGGAGGCGCTGTTGTCTGCCCCCTCCCCGTAGGCGATGTAAGGCAGCGCAAAGTAGCTGACCACCTCGCCCTCCGTCACCTCGTAGCCGCCGCTGGTCTGGGCCTGCCCGTCGGGCAGCCCTGCCGGGTCGGTGACCACGGCGATATCGGGCTCCTCCTCTGCCAGCTCCGCTGTGGCAGGCCCGGTTCCCACATCCCCCAGGCGGCTCAGGCCAAAGGTCCCCGCCCCTACCACCAGCACCAGGGCGGCAGCCAGGGCGCCATACTTTTTCCAGGGGGCCTGCCGTCTGTCCGGGACTAAATGGGTCAATCTCGCGTGGAGTTCCGGAGAGACTTCCACAGAATCCATATACTCTTTGTATTTTTTCACGTTGATCCTCCTTCTAGTTGCTCCTTCAGCGCCTGCCGGGCCCGGCTGAGAGAGCTGCGCACCGTCCCGGGCCGCTGGCCCAGGATGGCGGCGATCTCTTCGGTGGAGTATCCCTCGTAGTAGTGGAGGTGGACCGCCGCCCGCTGTTTGGGCGGCAGGGCCAGCACCGCCTCTAGCACCTCCCGGCTGTCCTCATCCGGGGCGGGATATACGTCCAGCAGCTCCACCGACGGGTGGCGCTTTTTGGCCCGCAGGCGGCTCTTGCAGCCGTTGGCGGTGACCTTCAGCAGCCATGCCCGCTCGTGGTCCGCATCCCGAAAGACCGGGCGCTTTTCCAGGTAGCGCACAAAGGTGTCCTGCACCGCGTCCTCCGCCTCCGGGACGTCTCCCAGGATGGCCAGGGCAGTGCGGAACAGGGTGTTTTCATATCGCGTCACAAGCTCTTCTGACCGGTCGGAGTGGTCCACTGCCCCGCCCCCTTTCACCTCTTACACGCCCTGGGCGGGCAAAATGTTGCACAGAAGAAAATTTTTCTTGTTCCAATTTAACACGTCCTGTCCGCCGCCGCAACCGTCTACACACCGCCCGCTGACCCAACGGGCATATTTTTCGCGTTCCGGCGCAAACTGTCTTTCAGTATGCGGATGGGAGGGAGCGCCATGGCCAGGCGGGCCGGATGGAGACGGAGGCTGTCGGCGGTGGGCCTGGCCTGCCTGGGGCTGTGCGCCCTGCTCCGGGGAGCGGCCCCTCAGGACGGACAGGCGGCCGCCGTCCTGGAGGTGACGGAGCCCAAGCTCATCGCCCTGACCTTTGACGACGGCCCCCGCCGCTCCACCACCAGCAAGCTGCTGGACGGCCTGGCCCAGCGGGGGGTAAAGGCCACCTTCTTCCTCATCGGCCTCAACCTGGAGGGCAATGAGGACCTGGTGCTGCGCATGGACCAGGAGGGACACCAGATCGGCATCCACTCCTATAACCACAAGATGCTCACCGGCCTGAGCGCCGCCGACTTCTACGCCGAGGTGGGCGCTCTCCGGGAGGAGCTCAGCGACCTGCTGGGCCACGATGGATTTGTCCTCCGGCCGCCCTACGGGAAGGTGGATGAGAATGTCCGGGCCCTGGCCGGAGCACCCATCATCCTGTGGTCCATCGACCCGGAGGACTGGGCGGACACAGACACCGCCCGCCAGGTGGCCCACATCGTCAGCTGTGCCCGGGACGGAGACATCATCCTGCTCCACGACATCTACCCCTCCAGCGTGGAGACCGCCCTCCAGGTGGTGGACGCCCTGCTGGACGAGGGGTTTTACTTCGTCACCGTGGACGAGCTCTTCGCCGCCCGGGGCATCACCCTGGAAGACGGCCAGCGCTATTCCTGCGCCAGACCGTGATTTTTCCCAAAGGCAAAGCCTTTGAAAACGACTTTCCCGACCCCATTTCTTTTGACAGCCACAGCAAGGGCGGGGCCCTTGCATCCTATGGAGGCCACGGCTGGCCTCCGGCGGGTGACTTTCTAAGCGATTAGAAAGTCACCAAAGAATCGC
>JAHZFC010000156.1 GCA_019421525.1 Clostridiales bacterium | reverse complement strand
TAGTCCTCGCCCATGATACCGTGGGGAGCCACGAAGGTGCCGTCGGCGATCTTCTTGGCCGCCTCGGCCAGGTTCAGGCCGATCTGATGGGCCCGGGCGATGGCCGCGTCGTTCATGATGATGTCCAGGGACCACTGGAAGCACTCATTGTCGATGACAGACCACTTGGGGGTGAGGGCCTGGGTGTTGAAGTCGCACTGGATGCGGGTGGCCCAGTCGGAGCCGCCGATGCCCATGTAGGACACGACCTTCTCCTTCATGTACTTGGGGTCGATGGGCTTGCCGCCGTTCTCAGCGATCTTGGCGGCGATCATCACGTTGCCCCGGTCCAGACGGGGGCCAAAGCGGTCCATCACCGTGTGGAACAGGCCGCTGGCGCACTTTTCAAAGATGGGCACGGCCCAGATGATGCCGTCGGCATCGTACATCTTGTCGGTGAGCCACTGGAAGTCGTCCTTGATGACGCAGGCGTTGCCCCGGCCGGAGAACAGGCTCATGACGCAGGCCTTGCAGCCGGTGCAGTGCTTGATGTCCAGCTGGTTGAGGTTGATGAACTCCACCTCGGCCCCAGCCTCCTGGGCGGCCATGAGGGCCTCTTTACACATGGCGTCGTTGCTGCCGTTGGGGGTGCCGCAGGAAAGACCTAATACCTTCATCTTACTCATTCCTCCTATGTGATGTCAAGTTATTTTGGAAGGGGGGAGGGACCGCTCAGCGGTCCCGTCCCACCAGGGAGTCGTCCACAGTGAACATGATGACGGTGCCGATGACAGCCAGCACGCCCAGCACCATGTAGGCCACGCCGTAGCCGGGGCCCGCGTTGCCGATGCCGCCCACGATGGTCATGCCCAGGGCGCCCACCACGGCCACCAGCGGCTTGAGCAGGCGGTAGGCGGCGGGGAAGTCATAGCGGCCCCAGATGGTATTGGTCAGGGAGACCAGGTAGTTGGCCGCGCCGCCCAGCATGATGGCCAGGAAGGGCAGGGAGATGAAGAACAGCACAGTGGCCAGGCCCTCGTTCCCGGCGGTCTTGATGTTGCCGGCAACCACGTTGAGGACGATGGAGATGATGGCCACGATATAGGTGATGATGATGGCTTTCTTGGGGCCCACCTTGGCGTCCAGCAGGCCGCACAGCACCGAGCCCACGCAGGCCAGCAGGCCGGCCACCGCCAGCATGGGGATGATCTGGCCCTCGGCGTAGCCGATCTGCTGCATCCGGGGCATGAAGTTGGTCATGATGCCCAGGGAGAGCAGCTCCATCACGCCCAGGGAGACCACCATCTTCCAGACCGTGCCGGTGCGCAGCAGCTTTTTGCCGGTCCAGGGGGAGGTCTTCATGTACTCCAGTCCGGCCTTGAGCTCGGCCTCGGCCTGAGCCTTGTCATAGCTGGCGTCGTTGTCGGGATAGGCGCCCTTCTCCTCAGGATAGTCCCGGACATAGAGGAAGACGATGATGGCCAGCACCACACACAGGACGGCGTACAGGTAGTAGATGCCGCTCAGCCCCAGGCCCTGCAGCAAGGCGGAGCACAGGGGGGTGGCGATGACGGCGGACAGGGGGAAGCCGATGGTGACCCAGCCCATGGCCAGGCCCTTTTTGCGGGGGAACCAGTTGGAGATGACGTTCAGGCTGGCGATGTAGGCAAAGCCCATGCCGCCCACGTAGGACAATGCCAGGCCGATGAAGTAGACCACGGCGTTCGTGGCCTGGCTCCACACCAGGCAGCCGATGGCGCCCACGATGAGGGAGGCGGCCCAGGTCTTGCGGCAGGTCAGCTTGCCGCACAGGGCGCCCCACAGTCCGGCGCCGATGACGGATACCCAGGCGGCCACAGTGGAGAACATATAGAGCATACCGATGGTGGCGCCGGTGGACTCAGGCGCGCCCATCAACTGGGCAAAGGTGCTGCCGAACACAGGGATGGTGACATTCAGGGAGTCGTAGCAGATGTTGCTCATCAGCAGGATGCTGAAGAAGGTCAGGATCATGATGATCCAGCCCTTCACACCGAAATTGCTGCTGGTGGCGGAAGCTGCCATGACCAAATTCCTCCTCATTTTGCCCGCTGGACCGCAGCGGGCTGTTCCGGCTAACATCATACCGGATGAGAGGAGGTTTGTGAAATATCTATTTTTCTTTTTAACTAATACGTTTGGTTATGAGAGCGGTTTTCTTTGGTGAGATGCCACAAAAAGCTTGCCCTTCTTTTGGAAGGATGGTATACTGGGCTTGGGAAAAAACAGGGAGGGGAACGGCATGAATCTGACCCGTATCCAATATTTTGTGGAAGTGGCCCGGCGGGAGAATTTTTCCCAGGCAGCCAAGGCCCTGTATGTGTCTCAGCCCAACCTCTCCAAGCAGATCGCCCTGATGGAGCAGGAGCTGGGCTTTGACCTGTTCCGCCGGGTGGGCAAGTCCGTCCATCTGACCCAGGCGGGGCAGTACCTCTATGAGCAGTTCAAGGACATCCCCGAGCGCACCGCCCAGGCCATCGCCCATGCCCACGCGCTGAGCCGGGGGGATGTGGGCAATCTGTCGGTGGGGGTGCTGGAGGGGCAGGATGTGAACCTGTCCATGTCCCGGGCGCTGTCCCGGCTGCGGGAAAAGTTCCCGGACGTGACGGTGGAGCTGGAGCGCAACAGCTTCCGCAACCTCCGAAGCGGCCTGGACAACTGCCGCTTCGATGTGATCATCACCCTGAGCTTTGAGATCGAGGACCGGCGGGACTGGGCCTCGGAGAGCCTGCGCAGCCAGCGGGGGGCCATTGCCGTCAACCGCGCCAACCCCCTGGCGGACAAGCCGGATCTGAGCCTGGAGGACTTGAGGGACGAGTCCTTTGTGGCCATTTCCAAGGACGAGTCCCCCGGCGGGTATGAGCAGCTGCTCATCCAGTGCGCCAGCGCCGGGTTCTACCCCAATATCGTCCGGGAGGCGGGCACCCTGGAGAGCCTGCTGCTGTGCGTGGAGATGGGGATGGGGGTGGCCCTCATCGACCGGAACACCCGGCTGGAGCACAACGAAGCGGTGCGCATCATCACCATCCCCAACAGCCAGCGCAGCGACGTGGTGGCGGTGTGGCAGGCGGACAACTTCAACCCTATGATCGGCCATCTCATCGACGAGCTGCTGGCAGCGGGGGAGGAGGTGTAGGCCGATATAGCGGAGCTGAGACTATCGAAAAAGTATTTTCGATAGTCTTTCGCCGGGGACAAAGCCCCATCCCCGGCGAAAACGGCCTGCTGCAGCGCACTCGATGTTCGCCAAAGGCGAACATCTCGCACGTTTGCAGGCCGAGAAGTGTTTTCGTCCACGTACACGCCGCGGCCGAAAACAGATCACGATCCTTTCGCGCCTGGAGGCGCGAACTCTGTGTGACCTCAGCATTTCTCCAGCCTGGCCCGGAAGGAGATCTGCCGGGGGGTGGCCATGGCGTCGAACTGCACCAGATGGGCGCCCTTGTCCCGGTCCACGTCCAGCACGGTGCCCTCCCCGAACAGGGCGTGGCGCACCCGCTGGCCCACAGGGAACACCGCCGTGTCGTCCCCCTCCGGGAGAAAACGCTGGCTGTGGTCGATATAGTCCCTGGCCGCCCGGATGAGCCCCTCCTGGGGCGGCAGGGTGAAGGTGAGCAGCTCCTGGTCGATGTCCAGCAGGAACCGGGAGGGGTACCGGGGGGAGCCGTCGAAGCTGCGCCCCTGGGAGGCGGACAGGTACAGCCCCCGCTCCGCCCGGGTCATGGCCACGAATGCCAGCCGCCGCTCCTCCTCCATCCCCGGCAGGGTGCGCACCTTCCGGGAGGGGAAGATGCCCTCGTTCATGCCGCACAGGAACACATGGGGGAACTCCAGCCCCTTGGCGGCGTGGACGGTCATCAGCTTCACCTTGTCCCCCTGGTCCTGGGCGTCGGCATTGGTGAACAGGGCCACATGGGCCAGGTAGTGCTCTAAGGTGACCTCCTCCCCGCAGGTGGTCTCGTACTCGTATACCGACTGCTTCAGCTCCGCCAGATCGTCCAGCCGCTCCTGGCTGCCCTCGGTGCGGAGCATTTTTTCGTAGCCACTCTCGTTCAAGATGGCGGAGAGCACCTCAGACACCGGCCGGCCCTCGTAGCCGGCGGAAAAGCTGTCGATGAGGGAGAGGAAGGAGGCAGCTCTGGTCCCCTTGAAGATGGGCTCGTCCACATTGTCCCGGAGGGCCCGGTACAGGGAGCACCCCTCCCGCTGGGCGTATTCCTGCAGAAATGCCATCCGCCGCTTGCCCACGTTCCGCTTGGGGACGTTGGCGATGCGCAGGAAGGACAGGTCGTCCTGGTAGGCGATCATACGCAGATAGCTCAGGGCGTCCTTGATCTCCCTGCGGCCGAAGAACTGGACCCCGCTGTAGATGGTGTAGGGGAGCTTTTCCCGCAGCAACGCCTCCTCCACCGCCCGGGTGACATAGTGGGCCCGGTAGAGCACCGTCATGTCCCGGTAGGGGACGCCATTCTCATGGAGGGCCTTGAGCTGGCCTGCGATCCAGTCCGCCTCGGCGCTCTGGCTGTCCGCCAGGTGGCAGAGCACCGGGGGGCCGGAGGGCAGGGTGGGGACCAGGTCCTTTTGGATCCGCTCCCGGTTCTTATCGATGAGGGAGTTGGCCGCAGCCAGGATCTCCGGGGTGGAGCGGTAGTTGTCCATCATGAGGATGGTCCTGGTGCCGGGGAACCGCTTGTCGAATTCCAGAAGGTATTTCACGTTGGCCCCCCGCCAGGTGTAGATGGTCTGGTCCGGGTCGCCCACCACGAACAGGTTCCTGTGGTAGCCGCACAGCACCTCCATGAGCTGGTACTGGATCTGGTCGATGTCCTGGAACTCGTCGATCATGATGTACTCCAGCCGCTTCTGCCACTTCAGCCGGATGTCCTCATCCTGCTGGAAGATGTAAAGGGAGAACT
>JAHZFC010000155.1 GCA_019421525.1 Clostridiales bacterium | reverse complement strand
CTGCAAGCGCCAAGGGCGCGCTTTGGTCCTTAGCGTCCTTTCCCCCGGACCCCCGATTTTACGGGAGCGCAGGCTAAGAAGTGCCACCGTCTCTTTCCGGCGTTGTGGTAAACCGACGCTCCCTGCCCCCAGTTCCCGCTGCCGCTCTTCTGGTGGTTGTGGAGATCCACCGGGCCTTCGATACACGCCTAGTCACAGTGTGGCTTTCGTCAGGCGCACTCCCGTGGGCCGCTGGGAGTGCCGCCACCTTGGTTGGCACCAGCGGCAGCGGAAAGCGGCGCTTCGTGTGTCCTGTCTTTGTGCGCCGGTCGATGAGTGGAATGCACCGAAGGGCCAGAAAGCGCTTTTCTTTGGATTTCAAAAACCGTTTCTTTTGGCGCATACAAAAGAAATGGTTTTTGGAGAATACATCCCAAAGGCGAAGCCTTTGGCTCACGGGGTCAAGGGCATCAGCCCTTTCCGATCCACCCCCTCCGGCTGCTGCGCAGCCACCTCCCCCGTCCAGGGGGAGGCGAGGGCGCAGTCCTGGAAACAGGGCGGGGTCAAGACCCCTGCCCAAGTGAAGGAGGACCACACCTGTGGACAATTACCTATCCCACCGCTGGCCCCAGGGCGCGCCCGTGCGCCAGCATCCGGAGAAGGCCCGGCAAAAAAAGAAAAAGCGCCGGGTGCTGCGCACCCTGGCGGTGTGCCTGCTGCTGCTCGTCCTGCTGGCCGGGCTGATGGCGGCGGGCTGGTTCCTAGCCCAGAGGGCCCTGGAGCAGTGGGCGGACGACCTGGACCGGCCCCAGCAGAGCGCCCCGGCCTGGACGGACCCCACCGTGGAGGCCACGCCGGAGCTGTCCATCCCCCGGGCGGAGGTGGGCCTGGGGGTGACGCTGGAGCTGGATGAGGAGCAGCTGCCTGCCCTGACCGCCCAGGAGATCTACCAGCAGGTGCTGCCCTCGGTGGTCAGCGTGGTCACCCACCTGTCCTCCGGCGAGGGGTACGGCGCAGGCTCCGGGGTCATCATGCGGGAGGATGGCTATATCCTCACCAACTACCATGTGATCGAGGGGGGCAAGGCGGTCACCATCATGCTGCTGTCCGACGGCTCCACCTATGACGCCCAGCTGGTGGGCTATGACGAGTCGCTGGATATCGCCGTGCTGAAGATCGACGCCCAGGGCCTCACCGCCGCCCGGTTCGGCGATTCCGACGCGCTGGAGGTGGGCGACCCGGCCTACGCCATCGGCAATCCCATGGGCTACCTCTACGGCACCATGACCGACGGCATCATCTCCGCCCTCCACGTGGAGGTGGATGTGGACGGGAAGAGCATGAACCTGATCCAGACCTCCGCAGCCCTCAACTCCGGCAACTCCGGCGGCGCGCTGATCAATGACCGGGGCCAGGTGGTGGGCATCACGGTGGCCAAGATCAGCGGCAAGGAGGACGACGCCCTGGTGGAGGGACTGGGCCTGGCCATCCCCATCTCGGACGCCCGGCCCTTCATCAACTATATCCTGGAGAACGGCGAGACCTGCAAGCCCGCCATCGGCATCACCTGCTCCGCGGCGGTGATGGACGGGACAGCCGGGGTGGTGATCCAATCGGTGGAGCCGGACGGCCCGGCCATGGAGGCGGGGCTTCAGAAGCTGGACCTGATCGTGGCCGCCGACGGCAAGACGGTGGACTCCATCTACAGCCTGAAGCGGGCCATCAACGAGGCCGGGGTGGGCGGCGCCCTGTCCCTGACGGTCCTCCGGGAGGGGGAACAGCTGGAGCTGACCTGCGGCGTGGTGGACAGCACCTGGCAATAGACTTGATGGAAACGGAGGGATGCCCATGGAGCGGGAGCGGATAATCGAGCTGCTGTCCCGGGCGGAGGGCTATGTGTCCGGCGAGGGGCTCAGCCGGGCGCTGTCCGTCACCCGGGCGGCGGTGTGGAAGGAGATCTCCGCCCTGCGCCAGGCGGGCTGGCCCATCGCCTCCGCCCCCCGGCAGGGCTACCGGCTGGAGGGGCCGCCCCCTGTCCTGTCCGGGGCCTATATCTCCGGCAGGCTGTCTCAGGGCAGCCTGTTTTCCGGCAAAGTGCTCACAGAGGACCAGGTGGATTCCACCAACACCCGGCTGAAGGCCATGGCCGCCCAGGGGGCGGCTGAGGGCACCGTGCTGCTGGCGGAGGAGCAGACCGGCGGCCGGGGCACCCGGGGCCGGAGCTTTGCCTCCCCCCGGGGAGAGGGGCTGTACCTGTCCCTGCTGCTGCGGCCCAGGGTGGAGCTGGGGGCACTGTTCTCCCTCACCGGCTGGGCGGCGGTGGCCGTCCGCCGGGGCATCCAGGCGGCCTGCGGCGCCCAACCGAACATCAAGTGGATGAACGACCTGTACCTGGACGGGAAAAAGCTGGTGGGCATCCTCACCGAGCTGTCCCTGCTGGGGGAGAGCGGGGAGCCCGACTATGTGGTGGTGGGCATCGGCGTGAATGTCTCCCAGTCCGCCGGGACCTTCCAGGCCCAGGGGCTGGAGGGGCTGGCGACCTCCCTGGCCATGGGCGGGTATACGGTGGAGCGCAACACCCTGGCGGTATGTATCCTGTCAGCCTTTGAGACGCTGTACCGGGACTTCCCCCGGGGCCAGATGGCCTGTCTGGAGGAGTACCGGGCCCACTGCATGACCCTGGGCCGCCTGGTGGCCTTCGAGGTGGGGGGGCAGACATTTACCGGCGTGGCCCAGGGGGTGGAGGACGACTTCTCCCTGCGGGTCCTGGGGGCGGACGGCGGGGAGCACCGGGTGTCCTCAGGCACAGTGCGGCTATTAAGCTGAAAAAGCCTCGCAGAGTTCGCGCCGCCAGGCGCGAAGAAATTGCCATCCGTTTTTGGCCGCGATATGTGCGTGGACGAAAACACTTCTCGGCCCGCAAACGTGCGAACTGGCCGTCTGGGGCCCCACAAAAGCCCAGCGCAGCGGGTTTTGTGGGGAGAGGAGGCGCAAGGAAGCGCGCACAGTTTTCACCGCCAGGTGGAAACGGAGGGAAGCGGACTTTGCGCCGACGAAGTGCGCTGCCGCGGGCCGTTTTCGCCGGGGATGGGGCTTTGTCCCCGGCGAGAGACTGTCGAAAATATTTTTTCGACAGTCTCAAACATCCTCCGGCGGCATATTGCCGCCGGAGGATGTTTTTTTCGCGCCCGCTCAGCTCTCCATGTGCTTGCCCAGGAAGCCGGCCACCGTCTGGGCCAGCTTCAGCTCCGTCTCGCCCAGGCGGATGTTGTCGTCGGCGGACAGGAACAGCACGCAGCCCAGCACGTCCCCCTCGGACAGGATGGGGACGGCGGTGACCACCCGGTACTTGTCCGAGTCCTCACACACCGGGACCCGTTCCCCCTTGGACTGCCAGCTCTGGCGGCCCTCCATCAGAGCCTCCAGCCGGGTGGACAGCCGCCGGCCCGTCAGCTCCCGCCGGGGGATGCCGCCCACGGCGATGCAGCTGTCCCGGTCGGTGATGGCGGCGATCTGTCCGGCGGTGCGGCTGAGCGCCTCACACAGCTGGTCGGCAAAGTCGGACACGCCGCCCAGCTGGGAATATTTCTTGAAAATGACGCCCCCCTCACGATCAGTATATATCTCCAAGGGGTCGCCGTTACTGATGATATTGGCATGGAACACCTTATCCGGGCGCTTCATGGAGCGTTGGACGATTGTGACAGGTGAGATGTGTCCCATGCCGTCCTTAAAATTTACGATATCCCCCTGAGTCCCGGCGGCAAGAGCGCCCTCTGGCAGCGCCGCGCTGCGCAGGATGCTGTCCACGTCCGCCTGGAGCTGGATCTCCAGATGGTCCTCATAGACCTTGATCTGACGGATGATGAGTTCCAGATCGCTGCGCTCCAGGCGCTCCTTGTCCAGGATGTCCCTGAATACCTCCTGAGCTGTTTTAGCCGCCCGATTCACCCGGATGATGGTGTTGCGTTTATGGGACAGCAGATCGATCTGGTGGCCGATGCCTTCGATCTTCTTTTGCAGCTCGCTCTCCAGCTCGTCATAAGTCTGCTCCAGAAGCTCCTCCTGGTCCGGGTGCTTCATCAGGTCCCGGATGCGCTGACGCTTGGTGGCCTTCAGCTCCGCCTGGAGGTCGGAGAGCACCTGGGCCAGACGGTCAGCGCTCTGCTCGGTCTCCGCCACATCCTCCTGCTCCCGCTCCAGGTCCCCGTTGAGCCGCCGGAGCATATCTGCGGAGCTGTCCATCACCTGCCGGACATAGCCCTTGAGCAGCTCGTCCAGCCTGTCGGTGCGGATATGGTGGGAGGTACACCCCTTTCGCCCCCGGCGGTGATAGGTGCCGCAGGTGTAGGCGGGGCGCAGGTCCCCCCGGCTCATGGCGAACATGGGGGCCCCACAGTCTCCGCACACCAGGAAGCCGGACCATACATTGTCATACTTCCTCACTCCGCGGTAGTGGGAGGTGGAGCGCTTCTCCCGGAGGGCCCGGGTGGTGGCAAAGGTGCGGTAGTCGATGATGGGCTGGTGGTGATGCTCGATGACGATCTGTTCGTCCTCGTCCCGCCGCACGTCCCGGCCGTTGATCTTCCTGCGGGTGTACTTCCCCTGGCGCAGTGTGCCGATGTAGAAGTCGTTGTCCAGGATGCCCTGGACGGTCACGATGGCCCAGGCGCTCTTTACCGGACGTTTGTATTCCTCCCCGGCGGCCTCCTTCCGGTCCCGCTCCGCCATGCGGGGGGTGGGGATGCCCTGGTCAGTGAGGTAGCCCGCGATCTTCTGATAGCCCCACCCCTCCTCGTTATACAGGCGGAAGATGGTGCGGACCACCTCCGCCTCGGTGGGGACGATCTCGAACTGCTGCCGCTTGTTGACGAGGTAACCATAGGGGGCGGCACAGATCCACTTGCCGTCGGCCTGCCGCCGTCTGATGACGTTTTTCACCTTTTTGCTGGTGTCGGTGACGGGCATCTCGTTGATGAG
>JAHZFC010000154.1 GCA_019421525.1 Clostridiales bacterium | reverse complement strand
TGCCGGACATCTACGTCCCCTGCGAGGTGTGCAAGGGCAAGCGGTACAACCGGGAGACCCTGGAGGTGCGCTACAAGGGCAAGAACATCCACGAGGTGCTGGAGATGACAGTGGAGGAGGCTTTGCCCTTCTTTGAGAACCTGCCCAAACTGAAAAACAAGCTCCAGACCCTCATGGACGTGGGCCTGGGCTATGTGAAGCTGGGCCAGCCCTCCACCACCCTGTCCGGGGGCGAGGCCCAGCGGGTGAAGCTGGCCACGGAGCTTTCCAAGCAGTCCACCGGCTCCACCATCTATATCCTGGACGAGCCCACCACCGGATTGCACACCGCCGACGTCCACCAGCTGGTGGACGTGCTCCAGCGGTTCGTGGACAAGGGCAACACGGTGGTGGTCATCGAGCACAACCTGGACGTGATCAAGACCGCCGACTATATCATCGACCTGGGCCCCGAGGGCGGCGCCGGGGGAGGAACTATCGTCTGCACCGGCACCCCGGAAGAGGTGGCGGCCTGCGAGGCGTCCTACACGGGCAAATACCTGAAGCGGATGCTGTGACCGCCCCGGGAAAGTTCACCGTTTTGACACCAACGCCCCCAAAACGGTGGTATACTGAACCAGTGATACGGTTTGTTCCCAAAGGGGCGAACTGTCATGTGGATCTCATGCTTTGGCTGGCCGGGACCATGGGAGCTGAATTATGTGCATCATTTTGGCATCCATGGTCCCGGTGTGGGAGCTGCGGGCGGTCAGCTCGTTTTGAACGGGAAGGAGAGAGCTAGCATGTACCTGTATCTGGTGCGCCACGGGCAGTCGGAGGGCAACGTGGCCAAGACCTTCCACGGCCACATCGACTACCCCCTCACCCCGCTGGGCCGGGAGCAGGCCCGGCAGGCGGGGGAGAAGCTGAAAGCGGTCTCCTTTTCCCGCTGTGTGGCCAGCGACCTGTCCCGGGCCTGGGACACGGCCCTGGTCTGTGTGGAGGGCCGGGGGATCGTCCCCGAGTGCTGTCCCGGCCTGCGGGAGCAGTTCGTGGGAGATGCCGAGGGGCTGACCTGGGAGGAGATGGGACAGCGCTTCCCCGGCCTTCGGGAGATGTACATATCCGACTGGTCCCACACCACGCCCCCCGGCGGCGAGCCTCCGGAGGAGATGGCCCGGCGGGTGGGTGCCTGTGTGGATGACATCCTCCGGCGGGGGGAGGATACTCTGGTGGTGGCCCATAACGGATCTCTGTCGATGGCACTGGCCCATCTTGGAGTGTTGGGCGAGAAGGAGCTGTTCCGGCCGGAGTGGTTCTTTCGCCAGGGGTGCTATACCGCCGTTGAGGTCGCGGACGGAAAAGGCGCTTTGCTGGGGTTCAACCTGTGATGGTACAGGGAAGCGCCCCAGACGGGGACGGCGAAGCGGTCCCCGCCTGTGACGCCGCCGCCGGGCCGGGCATAGAATGGCCCAGGAGGTGGCGAGATGGCTTCGCTGTTGGAATTGCTGGTGGTGCTGCTGGCGGCCTTTGGCCTGGTGTGCCTGGCCTGGCTGGCCTTTGGGAAACTGGTGCTGCCCGTGGGGCAGGAGGGGACGCGGACCGAGGCCCGGGTGGACGCCCAGGGCAGCGGCAGCGGCCTGGAGCAGACGGTGTCCGGCCTGCTGTGGCTGCGCCGGACCGGCCTGTGGCGGGGCACGGTGGTCATCCATGACCGCGGCCTGACACCCGAGGGGCTGGCGGTGGCCATGGCCCTGGCGGTACATGACGGGGTGGAGCTGGACCGCTCCGGCCCGGTGGAGCCCTGACCGGACAGGGCGAGCACGAGAGAAAGAGGGACAGAGACGATGGAGGAGCAGATCCAGAACAACCGGGTCGAGGGCACCGTGGCGGCTATCCTCTTCCGCAATGAGGAGAATGGGTATACGGTCCTGCGGCTGGACGGCGGAGAGCGGGGAGAGTTCACCGCCGTGGGCTGCATGCCCGGGGTGTCCCCGGGGGAGAGCCTGGAGCTGGAGGGCGCCTGGGGCCGCCACCCCTCCTATGGGGAGCAGTTCAAGGCCGAGGTGGTGGTCCACCGGATGCCGGTGGGGGAGAAGGCTGTGTTCGAGTATTTGGCCTCCGGCGCGGTGAAGGGCATCCGGGCTGGGCTGGCCCGAAAGATCCTGGACCTGTTCGGCGCCGAGGCCCTGGACGTGATCGAGAATGAGCCGGAAAAGCTCACCAAGATCCGGGGCATCTCCCCCAAGCGGGCCCAGGAGATCGGCGAGTCCTTCCGCCAGCAGATGGGGGTGCGGCGGCTGGCCCAGTTCCTGTCGGAGCACCAGCTGCCCCTGGCAGCCGCCATGCCCCTGTACCGGCGGTTCGGGGACTTCGCGGTGGACATGATCGCCCAGAGCCCCTACCTGCTGGCGGACCGGGAGCTGGACATCCCCTTCTCCCAGGTGGACGCGCTGGCCATCTCCCTGGGGGTGGCGGGGGACGACCCCCAGCGGGTGGAGGCGGCGCTGATCTTTGAGCTGGAGCACAATGCGGACAACGGCCACGTGTTTTTGCCCCAGGACAAGCTGCTTGCCGCCACCGGCGCCCTCATCGGGGTGGAGGGGGACTGCCTGGACCAAGGACTTGAAAACCTCATCGAGCTGGGGGAGGTGGTCCGGGAGGACATCGCCGGGGTCACCGCCTGCTACCCTGCCGGGCTGTACGCCGCCGAGTGCTATGTGGCCATGCGCCTGGGGGAGATGTGCCAGGCGGAGCTGGCCGCGCCCTGTGACCTGGACAGGCTCATCGACGCCATCCAGGCCGAGCAGGGCATCGTCTACGCCCGGCAGCAGCGCACCGCAGTGGAGCTGGCCGCCCAAAGGCAGGTGATGCTGCTCACCGGCGGGCCGGGCACCGGCAAGACCACCTCGCTGCGGGGGGTGCTGGCCCTGTTCCAGACCCTGGGGCTGGAGACTGCCCTGGCCGCCCCCACGGGCCGGGCGGCCAAGCGGCTGGGGGAGACCTGTGGGGCGGACGCCTTCACCATCCACCGGCTGCTGGAGACCAAGATGGACCCCTACACCGGCCAGCTGGCCTTCTCCAAAAACCAGGACGACCCCCTGCCGGTGGACGCGGTCATCGTGGACGAGACGTCTATGGTGGACATCTCCCTCATGGCCGCCCTGCTGGCCGCCCTGCGGTCCGACTGCCGGCTGGTGCTGGTGGGCGACCCGGACCAGCTGCCCTCAGTGGGACCGGGCAACGTGCTGGACCACCTGCTGCGCAGCGGGGCGATCCCGGCGGTGCGGCTGACGGAGATCTTCCGCCAGGCCAGGGAGAGCGGCATCGTCATGAACGCCCATGGGGTCAACCAGGGGCAGATGCCGGAGCTGACCAACAAGAGCCGGGACTTCTTCTTCATGGGCCGCCGGGACGCGGCAAGGGTGACGGACACCATCGTGGAGCTGTGCCAGACCCGCCTGCCCAACAACATGGGCATCCCAGCCGAGCAGATCCAGGTGCTCTCCCCCACCCGGAAGCGGGGGGCGGGCACCGCCGCGCTCAACCGGGCCCTCCAGGCCGCCCTGAACCCTCCCGCCCAGGGGAAGGGGGAGCGGGCCTTCGGCCAGTACATCTTCCGGGAGGGTGACCGGGTCATGCAGGTGCGCAACAACTACGACCTGTTCTGGGAGGACCCGGACACCGGGGAAAAGGACCTGGGGGTGTTCAACGGGGACATCGGCACCATCCTGGAGGTGGACGCCGGCGGGGTGACCGTGTCCTTTGACGGGCGGCTGGTGGCCTATCCCTCGGAGCTGCTGGGAGAGCTGGAGCCCGCCTACGCCGTCACCGTCCACAAGTCCCAGGGCAGCGAGTACCGGGCGGTGATCCTGGCGGTGAGCGATGTGCCCCCCTCGCTGATGACCCGGGGGGTGCTGTACACCGCCATCACCCGGGCCCGGGAGCTGTTCATCGCCGTGGGCAGCGCCGAGCTGCTGGAGCGCATGACCGCCAACGACCGCCAGGCCCGGCGGTATTCCGCCCTGCGCACCCGCCTGCTGCGGGAGACCGGGCTGGAACCATAGGATGTCAGCCTTTTCGGAGGAATTTGCTGAAAATTTAAGAAATCGTAAGAAAATTTTCCTTGCGATTTCATGTTAGGCTGGTATCATGGAGGGCATCCTGGAAGTTCGGAGGTCAAAGCGATGAAGGGCAAAGGCGGCAAGCTCATACTATTGCTGGCGGTGCTGGCAGTCCTGGCGGCCTGTGTCTGGGGACTGTACCGCACGGGTTTTTTCCAGGCGGTGCGCTCGGAGGCGGATCTGGAGGCCTATATCCAGGGGTTTGCCCCCTGGTCCCATCTGGCCTATTTCGGCATCCAGCTGGCCTCGGTCATCGTGGCCCCCATCCCCAGCAACGTCACCGCCGTGGTGGGGGCGGCCCTGTTCGGCTTCTGGCCCTCCTTCCTGCTCACCTTTGGGGCGGTGGCGGCGGGCTCGCTGATCGTGTTCGCCCTGGCCCGGGGGCTGGGGCGGGGATTCGTAGACCGCCTGGTGAGCCGGAAGGTGTCGGAGAAGTACCTGGACGTGATCCGGCGCAAGCGGGATGTGTTTTTGGCCCTGGCCTTCCTGTTCCCCTTTTTCCCGGACGACGTGCTTTGCATCCTGGCCGGCTTGACGGATATCTCCTTCAAGCGGTTTGCTGTGCTGGTGCTGGTCACCCGGCCCTGGGGGCTGCTGGTGTCCTGTGCGGTGGGCAGCTCTGTGGTGACCATCCCCTGGTGGGGGATGGCGCTGCTGGGAGTGGCCGGCCTGGCGGTGTTCCTGCTGTCCATGAAGTACGGGGACCGGGTGGAGGAGGCCATCCTGGAAAAGCTGAAGAGATAGCGGGGACCGGGCGCGTGAAAAAGGGCTTGACAACCAGACGGCCCTGTGCTAAAATGCGGATAATTTAATATCCTAAACCGTTGAAGCGGAGATAACGGCGATCATGCCTCTACAGAGAGCCTGTGGTGCTGAGAGTCAGGTAAGAAACAAGTTGTCAAATGGACC
>JAHZFC010000153.1:1882-5041 GCA_019421525.1 Clostridiales bacterium | reverse complement strand
GCCAGTTGGTCGTCAATGAGCTCACGCATATCCATATAGAAGTAGGTGAGGGCCTGGTCGGACATCTCATAGGTGACCGTGGTGGTCTGGTCACCCTCGCCTCGAAGCGTCAGGCGCAGGGTGTTGTCCTTCAGGGTGAAGGACTGGACCTGCTCCTGGAGGAAGTAGGACCGGATCTGACTGTAGGTAGGGGCCTCCGTCCGGTTCATCTGCTGAAGGCTGGTGACAGCGAAGACCATCAACAGGATGACCAGCAGATAGAGGGTCAGGTCGCGGGAGCTCATTCGTTTCATAATGGGATCATGTCCTTTCCGGCGGCAGAGATCCACAGGGAGGGTCCGCCAAAACACTCCCCTTGGCTGCGCGGAGGTGGGGGAACAGGGGGCTATCCACCATATACCTCCGGTTTCAGAATGCCGATATAAGGCAGATTGCGGTATTTTTCCGCATAATCCAGCCCATAGCCCACCACAAAGGCATCTGGGATGGTGAAACCGGAGTAGTGGACCTCCACAGGCTTTACCCGGCGATCTGGTTTATCCAGCAGGGTGCATAGACGAATGGAGGCGGGATGCCGGTGTTCCAATATTTTTAGCAGGTAGCTTAAGGTGTTGCCGCTGTCCAGAATATCCTCCACTACAATGATGTGGCGGCCGGAGATGTCTTCAGACAGGTCCTTGGTAATCTGCACCTGTCCGCTGGAGGAGGTACCCTTGCCGTAGGAGGAAACGGACATGAAGTCCAGGGTGCAGTCCAGATCGATGGCCCGGCATAGGTCAGCCATAAAAATAAAGGAGCCTCGGAGCACACTGATGAGCATGATCTCCTTGCCAGCGTAGTCCCGCTCGATTTCCTGGGCGATCTCGTTGACCCGAGTTTTCAGCTGCTCCTCGCTGAACAAAACTTCCTGGATATCTTTCTCTAGCATAAGGTAATTCTTCCTTTCCAGTTTATTCCTCCGGACGGCGCAGCCGGGTCAGGGAGATGTGCCATGACCTTTCACCCGGCTGGGGAAGGCAGGCGGCATCAGGACCGAGCCCGGCCACGGCGGCTACAACCCCGTTCTGGGCAAAGACCGGCACCTGGTTCCGAAGGTGCCGGGGCACCTTTTCGTCCACAAACCATTTTTTGATGGATTTGCCCGGCCGCCCCAGGAGAGTCAGCCGGTCCCCTGTCTGGCGGGGGCGGACAGTAAGGGAGGACACAGCCTCCTGGCTTAAATAGAACTCCAGGGGACCCTGGGGCTGGCCGATATACCGCTCCGCCCCACAGACCACCTGCCAGTCCCCGACCCGGATCTCGCCGGGAAGGGGCAGATGGATTGGCTCCATCGGCGGAGGGCTGCTCCGACGGGCGAGGACCAGCAATCCATACTCCCTCCGTGCGGTAAGGCCCCAGGGCAGGTCCAGCCGGGCGGAGGGGCGGGGCGAACGGCACAGGTCCAACAGGGCGTGGAGATGGACAGCCCCACAGTCCTGGTCGCCCCCGTTGAGCTGGCCCAACAGGACTCTAATAGTCCGGGCGGCCACGGGATCCGGCAGGTCTAACAGTGTCTGTACAGGGATGGACAGGCAGTCCCCACTCTGTTGGGCCTGACCGGCCTGGTCCCGGGCCAGGGAGGTGAGATAGTCCTCATCCGCCCGAAGAAGGGCGGCGTTGTCCGCCAGCCGAGCGGCAAAATTGGGGAACAGCCCCTCCAGCACAGGCATTATCTGGTGCCGGATTCGGTTGCGGCTATAACTGTCATCCTGGTTGGAGGAGTCCTCCACATGGGGCAGGCCGTAGTAGGCCAGATAGTTTTCCACCTGCCGCCGGGTGGTGGTGAGCAGGGGGCGGATCACGCCGTCCCGTGCCGGTGGGATGCCGCCCAGTCCCCGAAGCCCGGTGCCCCTGGCCAGGTGAAACAGGATGGTCTCCCCGTTGTCGTCGGCGGTGTGGGCGGTAGCGATCAGGGTGGCGCCTGCCTGTTGAGCGGCCCGGTGGAGAAAGGCGTAACGCATCTGACGGGCGGCCTCCTCCGTCCCAATTCCCATTTGTGCGGCCTGGGCAGACACGTCGCCGGAGCCGGAAAACAGGGGGACAGCGGGGAGCTGAGAGCCGTCGGGCAGGCGCTGAGGACCGCAGCAGAGGGCTACGAACTGGGCCACGAAATCGGCGTCCCGGCGGGACTCCTCCCCCCGAAGCTGGTGGTCAAAGTGGGCGGCGGACAGGGTGAAGTCCAGCTCCGCCCGAAGATGATACAGGGCGTGGAGCAGGCAGACGGAGTCGGCCCCGCCGGAGACCGCGCACAGCACATGGCTGCCGGGGGGGATCAGGCCCAGGTGGGCAATGAATTTTTCCATGGACTCCATCAAAGCTGATCCTCCTGGCGGCGGCTCAATATTCTGAGTGCTGCCACTCCATGTCGCTGAAAGTAGTGAACTGGGGCTGCCACTGGAGATAGACGGTGCCCGTCTCCCCGTGGCGGTTCTTGGCGATGATGCACTCGGCCTCATTGGGATTTTCTGAGTCCTTGTTGTAGTAGCCGTCCCGGTAGAGGAACAGTACGATGTCAGCGTCCTGCTCGATGGCGCCCGATTCCCGGAGGTCGGACAGCATGGGCCGCTTGTCGGTGCGGCCCTCGTTGGCGCGGGAGAGCTGGGACAGGCACAGGACGGGCACATTCAGCTCCTTGGCCATGATCTTTAAGGAGCGGGAGATGTCGGACACGATCTGCTGCCGGTTGTCCCCAGAGCGGCTCTTGCCTCCGGCGGACTGCATCAGTTGAAGGTAGTCGATGACCACCAGGCCCAGGTCCTCCACCCGACGGCACTTGGCATTGATATCGGCCACGGTGACAGTGGAGTCGTCGTCAATCAGAATGGTGGACCGGCTGAGGGAGTCAGCGGCGGCTGCCACGCTCTCCCAGTCCTCCTCTGTAAGCTTCCCGGTGACCAGCTTCTTGTTGTCGATAAAGCACTCGCTGGCGATGAGGCGGAGGGCCAGCTGTTCCCGGCTCATTTCAAGGGAGAAGAAGGCCACTTTTTTTCCCGATTTTTTGCCCGCGTCCAGCAGAATATTCAGGGCCATGGAGGTCTTGCCCATGCCGGGCCGGGCGGCCAACAGGATGAGGTCGGATTTGTTCAGTCCGGAGATGGCTCGGTCCAAATCCTTCAAACC
>JAHZFC010000153.1:1438-1872 GCA_019421525.1 Clostridiales bacterium | reverse complement strand
GACAGGCCGGGAACGGCGCTGTCGCTGGCGGCTAACTCGCTTAACCGGTCGTAGACATCGAACAGCACGTCGGAGATGGGGGTGAGCCCACGGGAGGAGCGGCCCTGGCGGATGGCGTAGATACGTTGTTCCGCCGCCTCCAGGATATCCTGCCCGGTGTCAGTGCCCTGGTGGATCATCTCCGTCAGGTCGCCTGCGGTTTCGGCCACCCTGCGGAGCAGCGTCTTATCCTTGATGATATCGATGTACTCTTTGACATTGGCCGCCGTGGGAGTGATGTCGATGAGCTGAAGCAGATAGCTCCGGGACTGGTCGGTATAGTAGCCGTGCTGCTTCATGTTCTCCAGCACCGTCACCGGATCAATGGTGAGGGAGTAGTTGAACATGGAGTAGATGGTTTCGTAAATTTCCCGGTTCTGACGGAGGTAGAAGTC
>JAHZFC010000153.1:0-1352 GCA_019421525.1 Clostridiales bacterium | reverse complement strand
GATAGAGCCCAGCACAGCCTGCTCCGCCTCCACCGAGTGGGGCAGCTGCTTCATCAGAAGCTCGTTGTCATCCAGAGCCAAAGGACTCCACCACCTTTCATTGGGACAGTCTATGGGCGGGAGTTGGACATCCCGCCGCGTAAGAGCCAAGGCCCTTGAAAATCTCCTTTTACAGACCTCTGGCCGGCCCTTTCATCGACCGGCGCAGGAAAAATTTTAGATTGACCCTGTCCTCCGACCACTGTCGCGCTATGGCCACAGCCGCAGAGGGGAGAGGAAAAGAGGGTTACGCCTCACTGACTGCCACATTGACCGTGCCGTTGACCTCATAGCCCAGCTTGGCCCGAATCTGATAGCCGCCGCATGCCTTGATGGGCTCGTCCAGAACCAGCTTGGCCTTGGCAATGGTGATGCCATGCTGGTCTGCCAGGGCCTCGGAGACCTCCTTGGCGGTGACGGCGCCGAAGAGCCGTCCGCCCTCGCCGGCCTTGGCGGCGATTTTGACAGTCAGCCCCTCCAGCTTTTTAGCCGTGGCCTCGGCCTCCGCCTTTTCAGCGGCCTCCTGGGCCTTCCTAGCCTTCTCCTGCTGCTTCATGGTGTTCAGATTTTCGGCGGTGGCGATGACCGCCAGCTTTTTGGGGAGCAGAAAATTGCGCGCGTAGCCGTCGGACACATCTACTAGCTGGCCTTTCTTGCCTTGGCCCTTCACGTCCTGCTGAAGAATAACTTTCATACGGTTCATATCCTTTCTGTGAGTCCGCCCCGGTGGGGCGGGAGTGGTTGTTTACGAGTCCAGATACCGGTCGATGGCCTGGGCCAGCTCGGCCGCCACCTCCTCCAGGGATTTGCCGGTGACCTGGCCGCCCGCGGCGGCGGCGTTTCCGCCCCCACCCAGTTGTTCCAGAATGACCTGGACATTGGTTTCTCCCATAGAGCGGCCCGAGATGTTCACCTGCTCCCCATCCTTGGAGAGCACAAAGGAGGTGTCGATGCCGATGATATTCAGCAGCTCGTCCGCCGCCTGGGCCGCCACCACCCGGTTCACAGGGGCGGAGGAGACGGCGACGGCGATATGGTCCCGATACAGCCGGGCGTTCTGGATGATGGAGTACTTGGCGATGGTTCCCGCCAGGTCGTTCTGAAAGAGCTTTTTCACCTCGGCGGTGTCGGCGCCGGAGCGGCGAAGGAAGGCCGCCGCCTCAAAGGTGCGTCCGCCAGTGCGCATGGTAAAGTTCTTGGTGTCCAGCACGATGCCCGCCAGCAGGGCCTCCGCCTCGGCCCGGAGAAGCTGGTTGGGCTCCATAATGTACTGGAGCAGCTCCGTGACAAGTTCAGAGGCGGAGGAGGCGTAA
>JAHZFC010000015.1 GCA_019421525.1 Clostridiales bacterium | reverse complement strand
GGCGGCCCCGGCGGCCCCGGCGGGCCGGGCGGGCCGGGCGGGCCGGGCGGGCCGGGCGGTGCTCCCGGCGGCAGCTCGGAACCGCTCGAGCTGACCGGGATGCTGGCCCTGGAGCAGTATGTATTCGTTGACAGCCAGGGCGAGATCACCAACGGCGCTGTCTCCACCGACTGCTACGGTGTGTACGCCGAGGGCGGCGAGGGAGAGGCCGCCTATGTGCCCGAGGCCTTCTCCGGCCCCATCACCGTCTACACCGACAGCGACATGACCCAGCCCGCTGAGAGCGTCACCGCCGCCGTGGCGGAGGACACCCTGACCGTCTCCGGCGTAGCGGAGGAGGGCAACGTGGCCTACTACCTGTCCACCGGGGAGGACGCCTATCCCACCACCATCTACGTGGTCAATGAGGAGTATGACGCCCACAGCGCCATCCTCACCCTGGCCGACGGCACCACGGTGGAGCTGACCACCTACGCCCCCAACATGGCTAACGGCGACTACACCGCCACGGTGGAGGCGGCCAACGCCGACGGCGCTGTGTACATCGGCGGCAACCGCACCATCCGCACTGCCGCGGACTACGGCATCACCGGGGAGGACGCCGCGGCTGTGGACTGGTACCTGTCCTCCGGCATCACCAACGCCGGCGCCAGCCTGACCGAGTTCGGCGATGTGATGTACGGCTTTGAGTATGCCCTGGCCATCTACCGCCTGTTCCAGATCGTCTGTGACGAGACCTTCCTGGTCAACGGCTTTGCCTACCCCACCGACTCCGTGGGCGGCATGGGCGTCAACGACCAGTACTCCGACGCGGTGGACGCCACCCTCCAGACCGGCATCTGGAACGGCATCTACACCACCTACAGCGACACCCTCAGGAACTCCACCGACCAGCTCTATCTGCTGGAGAAGCTGCCCTCCGCCGGCGATACCCTGGGCTGCACGGTACCCGTGGACGTGGAGTTTTCCTATGTGGGCCTGTTCAACGCCCTGACCTCCAACTGGACCATGCTCAACGACACCGGCCTGGCCATGAAGGAGAGCCTTCTGGCCGCAGCCGCCAGCTTTGACGGCGGCGAGAAGTCCGCTCCCGACGATCACACCAATGAGGCCAAGATCTACGCCGTGGCTCTGGAGGTGCTGGACCTGGCCGAGGCTGACGCCCGGGCCGTGTCCGGCGACACCGCCATGACCAAGGTGGACGCGGTGAGCCTGCTGTACGCCGTGTCCGACTGCGTCAAGAGCAAGGAGTCCCCCGATGAGGACTGGGCCGCCCAGACCGGCTCCGACAACTCCAATATGGCCCAGTATTTCAGCCAGGCCTGGAAGATCACCTCTCCCACTGACATCACCGACAGCGACCGGCTGCTGTCTGCGGCGGGCACCGGCCTGCTGGTAAACGATATCGGCGGCGCCATGACCATCACCAACAGCCCCATCTCCATCCTGGCCAACTATGAAGCCGACTACGCCCCCATCACCGGCACCATCGACGCCGACACCATGGTGGACGGCGCTGAGGCCGCCATGGGCACCCAGGAAGAGGGCTTTGTCTACAACGCCACCGGCCGCAACGCCTATTACCGGGATGCCATCGGCTCCGGCGCGGCCATCTGGGGCAAGGACACCATCGTGGACCTGCGCAGCACCGACGGCACCCTGGTCCTGGCCGGCACCAACAGCGGCAGCATGGCGGGCACCGCCTATGTGGGCTTCGGCGCCTCCCTGAACGTGACCAACGCCGTGGCCTATTCCGCCGGCCAGCACCTGACCAACAACCTCTACAACGGCACCATCCACTTTAAGGACGCCGCCGCGTTCAGCGCAGGCCGTGTGTTCAGCTCCGACTTCTGGGGCGGCTACCAGGTGTTTGAGGACTCCATCGCCGAGGGCGGCAACGTCACCGACGAGCCCACCACCCTGATCGTCAAGAACAGCGTGTACGGCAACTCCATCGGCGGCAACGGCTTCGCCTCCCAGTACTTCGAGAACTCCATCCTGAACGTGGGCGGGGCCACCTTCCACAACACCACCTCCCTGATCACCGACACCGGCTCCCTCACCCTGGTCAACTCTCAGGTCAACAGCAGCGCCTCCACCTTCGTCACCTCTGACAAGGGCGAGCGGGTCATCCTCACCCTGGTGGACAGCAGCATCGACATGGCCGAGGGCAACACCCTGGCCCAGGTCAACGACTACACCAGCATCAACAATGTCCGGGAGGGCTTCAGCGAGGAACTGTTCAACGGTGAGATGGCCGTCTATCTCTACGGCGACAACACCATCGCCACCTCTGACGGCACTCTGACCGCCCAGGTGGCGGACAACGCCAAGCTGACCATCTACGGCGATGTGCGCAACGCCGCCGGCCAGGCCATCGAGATCCCCGGCGCCACCATCGTCCGGGAGGGCTACGGCACCCTGACTGTCACCTCCGCCTCCGGCCAGGCCCCTGAGATCACCTTCTCCGACGTGGCCAGCGATGCCTGGTACGCCGATGCGGTGTCCTTCGTGGTGAGCGAGGGCCTGTTCAACGGCACCTCTGACACCACCTTCGAGCCCGCGACCAGCATGAGCCGCTCCATGATGGCCACCGTGCTCTATCGCCTGGCCGGGTCCCCCGCCGTCACCGAGGATGCCGGCTTTGCCGATGTGGCTGCCGGCGAGTGGTACGCCGACGCAGTGGCCTGGGCCTCTGCCAACGGCATCGTGACGGGCTATGACGGCCTGTTCGTCCCCAGCGACGATGTGTCCCGCCAGCAGATCGCCGCCATGCTCTACCGCTACGCCTCTGCTGAGGGGCAGGATGTCTCCGCCAGTGCGGATCTGTCCGCCTTCACAGACGGCGCCTCCACTGCCGATTGGGCCCAGGCCGCCATGGAATGGGCGGTGGCAGAGGGCCTGATCCAGGGCAATGCCGGCCTGGTCTCGCCCGATGCTCCTGCGACCCGGGCTGAGGTGGCCACCATCCTGATGCGGTTCTGCCAGCTGTGAGCCGCACCTGACAGGTCCCATGTTCGACCTGTCATGCTGTGTGTGCCCTTCTGGCTTGGTAGACCTGATCCTCCTCATTTTGCCCAAGCAAGGACCGGGGGCCCCACATGGGGCCCCCGGTCCTTGCGCTCTTTTGTCCCCCGCCCGGAGCCTTTGGAGCTGGCCCGCCCGCCTCACAGCTGTAAAAACGGTCCCCTGACCGGGCAGGTCAGAGGACCGTCAATTTTTTGTAAAGATCAGCGATAAATTTAGGGTTGACATCTTTTATGTCACCTTCCACAGCTTCCTCAGGGTTGTGGAAAACTCTGTGGAAGTTGTTGAAAACCCTGTTGTGCCGGGCGAGTACATGGTTTGGGCAAGGCCAAAAATGGGATTTTATGGCTCGTCAAAGATAATTATTGTCTCCTTCGTCGGGGCAAAGTCCGCTTTCCTCCATTTCCGCCTGCGGCGAAAATTCCGGCCGCTCACTTGCCCCTCCTCTCCGGATGGGACCCGCTGACGCTGGGCTCCCATCCGGTTTCTCGCGGCCTGGCCGCTGGGACAAAGTCCGCTTTCCTCCATTTCCGCCTGCGGCGAAAATTCCGGCCGCTCCCTTGCCCCTCCTGCGTTGTTGCAAGCTCCATATCCTTCGCTTCAGTCTACCAGCGAAAGCTCATCCATTTCGCCACGGCTCCTTTCCCCACATGATCCGCTCCGCGGCTCTTGCGGGGGCCCCAGTTGCTCCGCGGCCCGGCGCGTTCAGCCTTATGCCTGATCCAGCCGCTCTGCCACCACCCGGGCGGCCTTCACGCCGGAGGCCCCGGCCTGGGCCAGCCCGCGGGTGACGCCCGCGCCGTCGCCCACGGCGAAGAAGCCGGGCAGGGCGGTCTCCAGCTCGTTGGACAGGGCCAGCCGGGCGGAGTAGAACTTGACCTCCGCGCCGTAGAGCAGGGTGTCGTAGTTGGCGGTGCCGGGGGCCAGCTTGTCCAGGGCGTAGATCATCTCGATGATGTCGTCCAGCTGCCGCTTGGGCAGGGCCAGGGACAGGTCGCCGGGGACCGCGGCGGTGAGGGTGGGCCGGGTGAAGGACTTGCTCATCCGGTGGTCGTTGGTGCGGATGCCGGACACCAGGTCGCCGAACCGCTGGACCAGCACCCCGCCGGCCAGCATGTTGGACAGAGAGGCGATGTGCTTGCCGTAGCGGTAGGGCTCGTTGAAGGGCTGGGTGAAGCGGTTGGACACCAGCAGGGCGAAGTTGGTGTTCTCGCTGCGCAGCTTGGGGTCGGCGTAGGAGTGGCCGTTGACGGTGTTGATGCCCTCCACGTTCTCCGCCACCACGTGGCCGTAGGGGTTCATGCAGAAGGTGCGCACCTGGTCGCCGTACTGCTTGGTGCGGTAGATGAGCTTGGACTCATACACCACGTCGGTGATGCTCTCAAAGATGGTGGCGGGCAGCTCCACCCGCACGCCGATGTCCACCTGGTTGTTGATGAGCTCCAGCCCCAGCTTCTGGCACTGCTTGGAGAACCACTCCGCCCCGCTGCGGCCCGGTCCGGCGATGAGGTATGGGGCGGTGAACCGCTCCCCCTTTTCGGTGACCAGCACATAGCCCCTGTCAGGGCCCACCTCGATGTCCTGGACGGCGGTGTTGAACAGGAAGGTGTGCTTGTCCCGGATATGCTCGTAGATATCGGTGAGGATGCGCAGGTTGTTCTCGGTGCCCAGGTGCTTGCACCGGGCCTGGAGCAGGTGCAGGTCGTGCTCCAGCGCCCGCTTTTCCAGCTCCCGGGCCGCCGGGGTGGAGGTGGAGTACACCTCGGTGGTGGCCCCGTGCTTGACGTTGAGGGCGTCCACATAGTCGATGAGGTCCATGACCTCCCGCTCGTCCAAAAAGTCGGTGAGCCAGCCGCCGAAGGCGGTGGTGAAGTTGAATTTGCCGTCGGAGAAGGCCCCCGCCCCGCCGAAGCCGCACATGGTGCCGCACACCTTGCACTGGATGCAGCTCTTCACCTTTCCGGCCACGATGGGGCAGCTGCGGTGGTAGATATCCGCCCCCTGGTCCAACACCAGCACCTTGGCGCCAGGGCATTTCAGGCTCAGCTCATAGGCGGCGTAGATGCCCGCCTCTCCGGTGCCCAGGATCATCACATCATAGCGGCTGTTCATCTTGCATCTCCCATTTCTTTTATATTAAGGTAGGCACTTAGACCCAGGGTAGTATACCAGAAGTATTTGCTGATTTCAAGCAAAAAAACAGGCCCGGCCGTCTTGCGATGGCCGGGCCTCAGACCGCCGAAAAAGGCATAGCCTTTTTCGACGGATAAGCTGCGGCCTGCGGCAGCGCACTCACCGTCCGCTATCAGCGGACAGTTCGCACGTTTGCAGGCCGAGAAGTGTTTTCGTCCACGCACATGTCGCGGCCGAAAACAGATCTCAATTTCTTCGCGCTTGCGAGCGCGAACTCTGCGAGGCTTTTTCGACAGTCTCTTGGGACAGGTATCGCCGCGTCAGATCAGACGATCTTGACCACGAACATCCACCAGGGGATCATGATGGCGATGGTGAAGACCACGGACACCGCCATCTTCACCGCGCTGGTCTTGGCGAAGTCCTTCAGGGTGACATAGCCCATGCTGAAGAAGATCAGATAGGTGCCGATCTCATAGGGCAGGATCAGCTGGTCCAGGCCCAGATAGAAGGCATAGGTGGTGGCCATGGGGGACACGCCCAGGCCCAGGGCCACGCCGGTGAGCAACGGGGCGATGGAGGACATGGCCGCCATGGGGGTGAGCAGGAAGTTGATGATGATGCCGAAGATGAACACGATCACCAGGAAGCCGAAGGTGCCGGTGTTGGACAGCAGCGGGGTGATGATGTTTACGATAAAGTTGCCCGCGCCGCAGGCAGCCGCCACGGAACCAATGGACAGGCAGGCCACGATGAAGAAGATCACGTTGAAGTTGACCTTGCGGAAGTGCTCCACCTTGCCCACCTTGATGCCGGGCAGGTAGCAGATGATGGGGGCCAGCAGGAAGCCGTAGAGCATGTTCCAGCCAGTCCAGCGGTTGCTCAGCAGGTAGACCAGCAGCACCAGCAGGATGACCAGCACCTTCTTGTCGTTGGCGCTCATCTTGCCCAGCTCCTTGAGCTGCTGCTGGAAGTAGGCCTTGCCGTTGATGGGCTTCTCGGGCTTCATGATCTTGGTGATCAGGAAGGCCATGATGAAGGGCAGCAGCACCAGGGGCAGGTCCTGGATGAAGAAGTCGATGAAGTTGGTGTTCAGGCTGCTCTCCACGACGCCCTCTACTGACTTGGACATATCCAGGAACATCTGGATGCCGGAGGGGGAGTAGATGAAGCCGGAGGCGATGTGGAAGCCGAAGCAGGCGGCCATGAGGATGCCGCCGGAGGCCTTGCCCACGGGCAGCTCCAGGGACTTGATGATGGACAGGGTGATGGCGGCCACGGCCATGCTGGTCCAGGTGCCGGGCACGATGATGATGGACAGCATGGCGGTCACGGTGATGCCGAACACGATGCCGGTATAGGTGCCGCCGGCGGCGATGATGCAGTGGTAGGCAATACGCTTGAGGATGGTGGTGTCCTCCAGGATGTTCACCAGCAGCAGGGTGGCCAGGATGTACCAGGGAATGTCATTGGTCCATGCGGAAAACACAGTGCCGGAGGGGGCGACGCCCGTCATGATGTACAGCAGCATCATGAGGATGCCCGCGATGGCGTTGTCCATCTCGTCGAAGCAGAACATGGCGATGCCCATCAGGGTGATGGCAAAGAATGTCCTGATCTCAGTGGTAAACGCCTCCGTGGTGGGGATCAGCAGGATGATGATCGGCAGCGCCAGCGTCACGATCCAGCTGATCAGCGATTTGCGGTTGACCGTTTTTGTCATGTAGTTTCCTCCCCTTTTTCAAACTGCGCCCCTTGTGGGGCGGCGCCTGTCCCCGCGCCGCTGGGACGTGTCCCTCCCGCCCGCGCCGGACATGCCCCGGCGCGCTTTGGCGGATGATAGCTTAACTATATAACAGTTTGAGGGCCCGTGGTTATATGTATTTCAAATTGCTGTGATTTGAAAATCTGATGGTTAGATTTTTGTGCAGTTTTTCTTCCCTCCATCGTGATTTTTTTAACATTTTGGCATTTTACACAGCTGTCATCTGATTTTTTGATCAGAGTGATCGCAATTTGCTATTTCCCTTTTCAGCAATGTTCCGGTACACTGTATCATAGCAGTATCGCCGGGTCCGGGGCCTGTCCCTCCTCCGGCGTACCATTTGGAACGGGAGCATATCAGAAAAGGAGTGTCGCCTGATGCAAAACAAGTACTATCCCCATATCTTCGAGCCCATCACCATCAATGGAGTCACCTTCAAGAACCGCATCTTCACCGCCCCCTCCATGGGGCACATGATCCAGAACAATGCCCCCACCTATCCGGAAGCCCCCATGATCGCCAACTACCTGGAGAAGGCCAAGGGCGGCGTGGCCCAGGTGGAGTGCGGCGGCCAGCAGGTCAACAACCCCGGCCGCAATCCCATCCACTCCAACTTTGATATCGAGGACCCCACCGGCTGGCGCAACTTCATCCACTTCACCAACGCCATCCACTTCTATGACGCCAAGGCCTCCTACGAGCTGATCCACTTCGGCGGCGAGGGCGAGTACACCGCCGAGGCCCTGGCCAAGGGCAAGCCCTTTGCCTGCTCCTCCTTCACCCGCAAAGACGGGGTGGAGTTCCAGGAGATCCCCTACGAGGAGATGGACAAGCTGGCCGACCGCTACGCCTCCCTGGCCGAGTGCGTCAAGTTCTGCGGGTTCGACACCCTGCTGATCCACGGCGGCCACGGCACCCTGCTCCAGGAGTTCGTCTCCCCCCGCTCCAACCACCGCACCGACGAGTTCGGCGGCTCTATGGAGAACCGGGCCCGCTTCCCCCTGATGGTGCTGGACCGCATCCGGGAGCGGGTGGGCCGGGACCTGCTCATCGAGTACCGCATCTCCGGCTCCGAATGCGTCCCCGGCGGCTTTGAGGTGGACGAGTGCATCGAGTTCTTCAAGCTCATCCAGGACCGCATCGACATCGCCCACATCTCCGCCGGCGTGGTGCGGGAGCCCCGCCTGCGGGCCATCACCCACCCCACCAGCTTCCTGCCCGAGGGGTGCAACCTCTATCTGGCCGCGGCGGTGAAGGCCTGCCCGGACATCCACATCCCCGTGCTGGGCCTGGGCGCCCTCCAGCAGCCCGCCGCCATCGAGCAGGCCCTGGCCGAGGGCAAGGCGGACATCATCGCCATGGCCCGGGGCACCATCGCCGACCCCTACACCGTGGAGAAGAGCCGGGAAGGCCGTCCCCAGGACATCGTGCCCTGCATCAAGTGCTTCCACTGCCTGGACGACTTCAAAAAGACCCACTACTACTCCTGCGCCGTCAACCCCATCGCCGGCCGGGAGACCCAGCTGGATATGCTGGTGCCCAAGGAGTACGTCAAGGAGAACGTGGCCATCGTGGGCGGCGGCCCTGGCGGCATGAAGGCGGCCCTGCTGGCCGCGGACCGGGGCCACACCGTCACCCTCTTTGAGAAGGAGGAGAAGCTGGGCGGCCAGCTCAACGACGCGGACTTCATGAGCTTCAAGTACGACCTGAAGAACTACAAGAACTACCTCATCGACCATGTGAACGCTGATCCCGCCATCACCGTCAAGCTGGGCCACGCCGTCACCCCCGAGGAGCTGACCGCCCTGGGCTTTGACGAGGTCATCTGCGCCATCGGCGCCACCCCCCTCATCCCCCGCATCCCCGGCGTGGACCGGGACAACGTCATCTGGGCCGGGGACAGCTTCTGGGCGCCGGAGAAGGTGGGAGAGAAGGTGGTGGTCATCGGCGGCGGCCAGGTGGGCTGTGAGACCGGCGTCCACTACGGCATGAACGGCAAGGACGTCACCATCCTGGAGATGCAGGGCCAGCTGGCTCCCGACGCCATGCGTACTTACCAGGAGGAGCTGGTAGGCCAGGTGGGCGACCACTGCTCCGCCGCCATCACCGGCGCCAAAGTCACTGCCATCACCGACGCTGGCGTGGTCTATGTGGACCAGGAGGGCGCGGAGCACACCGTCCCCGCCGACACCGTCCTGCTGGCCGTGGGCATGAAGCCCCGTGCCGCCGAGGCGGAGACCTTCCGTCCCTGTGCCCAGCGCTTCCGCAAGCTGGGCGACTGCGTCAAGGTGGGCAACGTCAAGACCGTCACCCGGGCGGCCTTCGACGCGGCCATGACCATCGGCGCCTATTAAGACTCATCTCAAATGCAAGTAGAGGGCGGCCACCATACGGTGGCCGCCCTCTACTTGTCGAAAAAGCCTCGCAGAGTTCGCGCCCGCAGGCGCGAAAAAAGTGAAATCTGTTTTCGGCCGCGGCATATACGTGGACGAAAACACTTCTCGGCCCGCAAACGTGCGAACCGTACGTCCCTGACGTACGGTGAGTGCGCTGCGGCGGGCCGTGACCCATCCGTCGAAAAAGGCAAAGCCTTTTTCGACGGCCTGAGGCCGGCCACCCCATGGTGGCCGCCCTCTGCTCTTTTCGTTGCTTGCCCTTTCTCTTTGTGATATCATTCCCATATACCCTTTGAGCCCACAACACAGGAAGGAGGGAGCGCGCCGTGGCTCCTCTCATCTCGATCCCCTGTATGCCCGCCCTGTCGGCCATCTACTATGCCCTGCTCCAGCGGGGCTACGAGCCCCAGTACTACGCCGCAGGCAAGCCGCCGGAGCTGGCGGCGGAAGTGGCGGCGTTCCGGCGGGCCGCGCCGGACATCGACCTCGCCTTTTTCTCCCAGGTCCGGCAGAGCACCTGCCAGGTCTATCCCTATTGGCCCCGGGCGGCCCTGCTGGAGACCGCCGTATTTTATCTGGAGGCAGACTATACCCGGTTTGCCTCTTTCGACGGCTATCGCCGACAGGTCATGGCCGCCCCCAATCTGGCCCCGGAAGAGCGGGATGATGCCTTTTGGCGCTGGGTGTCCGGCTTTCCCCCTGCCCTGGCCGGCGTGCTGGCCAGCAGGGAGTTTCAGGACTATCTCCGCTGGGAAGAGCGCTGGCTGGCCGCACAGCGGGAGGCCCTCGCCCCAGAGATAGAGCGGTTGGCAAACCTCCTGGATGCCTGCGTCAATGCCTACCGGGTCCCCCTCCAGCAGGTGTCCCTGTTCCTCAGCCCCATCAAGTGCGCCTGGTCCTCTGACCACCACTGGGACAGCCCCTGCTTCTGGTTCTCCTCCGGCCGTTTTCAGCCCGACAGCGTGGTCCACGAATACCTTCACCGCGTGGCCCATCCCGCTCTGGAGGCATACCGGGACAAGATCTTGTCCCGCCGCGCGCCCCTCCCGGGCATCGACCCCTCCTACTACCTGTCCGGAGGCCCGGAGGGCTCGCTGAACGCCTTTGAAGAATATGCGGTCCGGGCCCTGACTCAAAAGGTCTCAGCAGGCAGCTTCCCCGATCTGAGCCGCTTTTTGGAGGGCCTTTGGGCAGGTCTGCCTCCGTCTGCTCCCCTTTGACCGCGCCAGAGGTGGGCCCCGTGGGGGCCCACCTCCTTATCTTCTTATCTCTTGCCCGGCCTCACACCTCCGGCAGGCTGTCCAGCAGCTGCTGGACACAGGGGTTTTGGGTGCCCCGGTTCCACACCACCTCGTGGGTGATCCAGGCCGCGTCGCTGTCCACCTGGATGGCCCGCAGGCCCGGATAATGGTGCTGGTTGTAATAGGTCTCGGACAGGAGCATGATACCCGTGCCCATCTGAGCGTACACAAAGCCCGAAGTCATGGAGTCCACCCGCCGGATGTTGGGCTCCAGCCCCATATCCTCCAGCACCTTGAGGATGCGGGAGTTGCCCCGGGGCTTTGCCCGCACCAGGAGCAGCTCATGGCTCCGGATGGCCTCCTCACAGGTACGGGCGGGGCTGTCCTCCCTCAGCACCATGATGATGCGGCTGCGGAACACCGGCTTGCTGACCAGGTCGGGGGGAAGGTGCTCCTTGTGCCGCAGGATAAGGAAGGCCAGGTCCAGCTCTCCGTAGATCACCCGGTCGGCGCACTCGGTGAAGGGCAGACAGTTGAGGTCCAGCAGCACATGGCTGTGGGACAGGGCAAAGTCTGCCACCGCCTGGGTCACTCCGATGAGCTCGAAGTGGTCCTCCGTGTCGTCAAAGCCGATGCGCAGATGCCCGCCCGGTCCGCCGCTGCCCTGACGGGCCAGCTGGGGCAGCCCCTCCGCCCGGCCCAGCAGCTCTCGGGCCGGCTCAAGCAGGGCTTTCCCCGCAGGCGTGAGATAGACCTTCCGGCGGTCACGGACGAACAGCTCCACTCCCAGCTCCCGTTCCAGCTCCGCGATCTGGTAGCTCAGGGCGGGCTGGGAGATATAAAGCTGCTCCGCCGCCCGGCTGAAATTCAGGTGCTCCGCCACCTGGAGAAAATACCGCAGCTGCTTGAGTTCCATACCTCTCCCCCTTCCGGCTGTTTTCTATGCTATTATATCAGCCAGGGGCCGCCCCTGCAAGGGGCCTTACCAGCCCGCCTCCAGCGTCACGCCGGTGTAGTAGTGGGTGAGGATCTCCTGCCATGTGCTGCCCGCCTGGGCCATGGCGTTGGCCCCGTACTGGCTCATCCCCACCCCGTGGCCGTATCCGGTGACGGAGAAGGTGAAGCCGCTCTCCCCGTACTCCACCTGGAAGCAGGCCGAGCGCAGGCCGAACAGGTTCCGGACCGCGCCGCCGGACAGGGCCACGCCCCCCACCTTCACCTCCGCCACCCGGCCGGAGGCGGTGAGGGACAGCTCGGAAAACCATCCCGAGGGGTCGCCGGACAGGTCCGCCTCCGGGATGGCGGCCAGCACCAGCTCCCGCACCTGGTCCGCCGCCAGGGTGACGGTGGTGTGGTAGTTGGGCACCTCGTCCCCCTCCGGGCTGTCCACCCACTCCAGGTAGGGCAGGCTGCTGCCCCACACCGCCGCCGCATCCTCGGTGGCGCCGGAGGAGGAGGAGAAAAAGACCGCCTGGATGGGCGCCCCCTCATAGGTGGCCACCATGCCGTCGGTGGCCGCCACCACCTGGGCAATCTTTGCCTCGTACTCCTGGGCCATGTCCCCCCAGTTGGCCGCCGCCTCCTCCGGGGTGATGTACGCCTGGCAGCAGGAGGAGTCGGTGCACACATCCGCCCCCTCGTGCCCGCCCCCGTGGGAGGCTTTCCACAGGGTATAGGTCCGGGCGCACACAGCCTGGGCCTTCAGCGCCTCCGCCTCAAAGGCGGCGGGCATCTCCGCCGCCGTCACCGACCACAGATAGTCCGCCATGGTCTGCTCCTCCACCGTCCCGTCCTCCAGCAGTACCCGCACGGTGTAGGCGCTGTCCTTTTCCCCGGTGGGCGCTGCCGAGGGCTGTGGGCTGTCCACCGCCGGCACCGGGCTGGCGGGCAGCACCTGGGTATCCTCCCCCTCCGCCGGCTGGGACACCCACAGCAGCGGCAGCACGAACAGCAGCGCCCCCGCCAGCAGTCCCGCCAGCAGCGGCGGGCGCAGGCCCTGCCAGATCCCCGTTTCCTGCAAGTTCATTCCCCCATTCCTGCATTTTTGCCCGTCAACTGCCGGAGTCGGCCCGGCATATTTGCAGTTTCTTTTTTATTTTGTGCATTGACGATGGCCCTTCATTGCGCTAAAATAGAAAAGAAACAAATATATAAGGAGGCTGCCGTTATGTCTTCCGTTCCCACCCCCCTGACAAGCGACGAACAGGCCTTGTCCTATATCCAAGGAATATGCGCGCAGTACGCACAATATCACAAAATAGACCCGTCCGTATATGAGCGCTACGGCGTCAAGCGGGGCCTGCGCAACGCCGACGGCACCGGCGTGATGGCGGGCATCACCCAGATCGGCAACGTCCGGGGCTACTACATCGAGGACGGGGAGAAGGTCCCCATGGACGGCCAGCTCATCTACCGGGGCATCAGCGTCCAGGACCTGATCGACGGCTTTATGACCGAGGGGCGCTTCGGCTATGAGGAGACGGCCTACCTGCTGCTGTTCGGCACCCTGCCCACCCAGGGGCAGCTGTCCGGCTTCCGGGACCTGCTGGCCCACTTCCGCAGCCTGCCCGCCAACTTCACCGAGGACATGATCCTCAAGGCCCCCAGCCGGGACGTGATGAACAAGCTGGCCCGGGCCACCCTGGCCCTGTATTCCTACGACCCGGACCCGGAGAACAAGGCCCTGGAGGCGGAGATGCTCAAGGCGGTCCAGCTCATCGCCCGCTATCCGGTCATCGTGGCCCACGCCTTCGCCTGCAAGCGGCACTACTACGACAACGAATCCCTCTACCTCCACCGGCCCCAGGAGGGGCTGAGCGTGGCGGAGAACTTCCTCTACTCCGTCCGGCACGACAACCAATTCACCGAGGACGAGGCAAGGCTTCTGGACCTGTGCCTGGTGCTCCACATGGAGCACGGCGGCGGCAACAACTCCGCCTTTGCCTGCCGGGTGCTTTCCTCCTCGGGCACGGACATCTACTCTGCCATCGCCGCGGCGGTGGGCTCCCTCAAGGGCCCCAAGCACGGCGGCGCCAACATGAAGGTCATGGAGATGTTCGGCCACATCGAACGGGACGTGTCCGACTGGAAGGACGAGGAGGCCGTCACCGTCTATCTGGAGAAGCTCCTCCGCCGGGAGGCGGGGGACCGCTCCGGCCTCATCTACGGCATGGGCCACGCCATCTACACCCTGTCCGATCCCCGGGCTGTCCTGCTCAAGCGGTTCGCCCGGCGGGTGGCGGAAAAGAAGGGGATGCTGGATGAGTTCGAGCTGTTCGAGACGGTGGAGCGCCTGTCCCCTGAGGTGTTCCACCGGGTCACCGGCCAGGACAAGGTCATGTGCGCCAATGTGGACCTGTACTCCGGCCTGGTATACAAGATGATGGGCATCCCACCGGAGCTGTACACCCCCCTGTTCGCCATCGCCCGCATCGTGGGCTGGTGCGCCCACCGGGTCGAGGAGGTCTATAACCCCTATGGCAAGATCATCCGCCCGGCCTACAAGGCCCTGTCCCCCAAGCAGACCTTCATCCCCCTGGCCCAGCGGGGGTAGATCTTTCGCAAAAAGTAAAAGTGCCGCCCGGCAAACGCCGGGCGGCACTTCTCTTTCATCCCTCTTCCGGTCCTTCCATCCGGTAGCCCACCTTCCGCAGGGTGATGATGGCGGTGGCGGACCCCAGATAGAGCAGCTTCTTCCGCAGGAAGGAGATGTACGCCTCCACATTGTTGTCCTCCGCATCCGACTCGAACCCCCATACCCGGCTGATGATCTGGTCCTTGGGGATGACCCCGCCGGGAGAGGACATGAGCAGCCGCAGCACCTCGAACTCCTTGGGGGACAGGCGCACCGACTTGGCCTCACAGCTCAGGGTGTGGGTGGCCAGCTCCAGGCGCAGGTCAAAGCACACCAGCTCCTCCAGCGCCACCTCCCCCTGCCGCCGGGTGAGGGCCCGCACCCGGGCCAGCAGCTCCTCCGGGGCGAAGGGCTTGGTCATGTAGTCGTCCGCCCCGCAGTCCAGGCCGACCACCTTGTCGGCCACCTCGCCCCGGGCGGTGAGCATCAGGATGGGGGTGGCGTTCTTCTTCCGCCGCAGGGTCCGGGCCACCTCGTAGCCGTCGATCCCCGGCAGCATCACATCCAGCACGATGACGTCGTACTGCCCGCTCTCGGCATAGCTCAGCCCGTCGGTCCCGCTGTAGACCACATCCACCATATATCTCTGCTCCCGCAGCAGCTGGGCCAGGGTCTCCGCCAGCCGCACCTCGTCCTCTACCACCAGCACCTGCATCCGCGCCGCCTCCTTTTCAGGCCGCCCTGCGGCCCGGATCTGTCCATTCGCGCGGTCGTCCGCGCCCTGTTCTATCAGAGGATACCACCTGATCCTGAGATCCAGCTGAAAATACGCCGCCGCGCGCCCATTCCTTCACAGGATATTTACAAATGTCCCGCCCCACCAACATGCCGCAGAGAACTGGCGGCCATTTTTGCGCGATCTCTGCGTTTCCCCTTGTGATCTTTCATTTTTTGCTCTATCCTATAAAGGGAGGGAAGCATATGTATGACCGCACCGAAGTGGGCAGCCGTGGTTACCTCACGGAGGAGTTCCGCCTGTTCCATCTCCGGGATCAGCAGCAGCTCCAGCTGGACTACCACTACCATCCTTTTGATAAGATCGTCATCCCCCTGTCCGGCCAGGTGACCTACCTGGTGGAGGGGAGCACCTATTACCTGCGGCCCTGGGACATTTTGCTGGTGGGCCGGGGGGAGATCCACCGCCCCACCATCGACCTGGCGGAGCCCTATGAGCGCATCGTGCTCTGGCTGCGGCCCCAGCTGGGGGACGACAGCCAGGAGCTGATGGACTGCTTCCAGCGGGCCAAGTCAGGGGGCCCCCGGCTGCTCCGTCCGGAGCCGGATGGGCGGCTGGGCTACATGGCCCTGCTGCATGACCTGGAACAGGCCCAGCACAGCCGTGACTTCGGCCACCAGGTGCTCTCCCGGACCTATTTCCTCCAGCTGCTGGTCTTTCTCAACCGGCAGCTGCGCGCCGCCGACCGCCACAGCCCCGACACCGTCCGTCAGGACCCCAAGATCCAGCAGGCCCTGGACTACATCAACTCCCACCTGGACCAGGACCTGAGTGCCCAGGCTTTGTCCCAGGCGGTCTACCTCAGCCGGTATCACCTGATGCGCCGCTTCAAGGCCGTCACCGGCCAGACCCTGCACCAGTATGTGGTGCAAAAGCGGCTCATCCGGGCCGCCGAGCTGCTCCAGGCAGGCCTCCCCGCCACCCAGGCCAGCCAGCAGGCGGGCTTCGGCAGCTATCCGGCCTTTCTCCGGGCCTTCCGGCAGACCTATCACGCCCTGCCCAGCCAGCTCAGGGGCGGCGGAGACCGCCCCGAATAGGGGACAGCCCTTTATTTCCCGATCTGGCTGTTCTTCTCATAGGCGGCCACCACGGCCTGGGCCGCCAGGGACCGGAAGGCCCCCTGCTCCAGCTTGGCCACCCCGGCGATGGTGGTGCCGCCGGGGGAGCACACTGCGTCCTTGAGCTGGCCGGGGTGCTTGCCCGTCTGGAGCACCATCCCCGCAGCCCCAGCCACCATCTGGGCCGCCCACGCCTGGGCCTTGTCCCGGGGCAGGCCGATCTGGACCCCGCCGTCGGCCAGGGCCTCGATGAACAGGTACACAAAGGCCGGGCCGCAGCCGGAGATGGCCGAGCCCTGGTCCAGCTGCTGTTCGGTCACCCGCTCCAGCATGCCGCAGCAGGCCAGGGCCTGTTCCAGCCCGGCGTAGTCCTCCCCGCTCACCCGGGGGCCGGGGGCCATGAGGAGCACGCCCTGGCCGATGGCCGCGGGGGTGTTGGGCATGATGCGCACCACCGGCAGCTCCAGCCCGCCCCGGGCCAGCATCCGGTCCAGCGCCTCCAGCTGCACCCCGGCGGCGATGGACACCACCACCCGGTGCTCCCCGGCCTGCTCTCCCGCCTTCAGGGCGGGCAGCAGCCCCTCCACCACGCTGGCGAGCACCTGGGGCTTGACGCACAGCATCACATACCGGGCGGAGCGCACCGCCTGCTCCCCGCTGGCCGCCACCTGGCAGCCCGTCTCGGCGGACAGGGCGGCCGCCGCCTTCCCGTTGGGCTCATAGATGACCACTTCCTGGGGGTCCAGTGCCTTGCAGGCCCCCCGGACCAGGGCGCCGCCCATGTTGCCGGCGCCGATGAACGCGATGTGTTTCATAGGATGTCCTTCCTTTCTGTATGTCAGTCAGCCAGGCCGGGCCTGGATCCTCTTACTGGGGCCGGCCTGGGGCCACGTCCCGCACCGTCAGCCTGCCCCCGTCCACGGTAAAGCGCACCTCCAGCCCGGCAAAGGGCAGGCCGTACACCCGCTCCGGGTCCCGCTGGTAGGCGGGCCGGGGGTCCTGGGCCAGCACCCCCTCCAGGGCCCGGCGCTTGTCCTCCGGCACCCGCTCCAGCAGCTCCGGCGGGAAGTCCACCTCCAGCAGGTAGTCCTGCCCCGGGCTGGCAAAGCCCCCCAGGGCGTCGGGGTGGCAGTCGGCGTAGGGCACATAGGGCTTGATATCCAGGATGGGGGTGCCGTCCATCAGGTCGGCCCCCGTCACCCGGAGCACCGTGCCCAGGCCCTCCTCCCGCTCCACCGCCGCCAGCTTCACGCAGGACAGTCCGATGGGGTTGGGCCGGAAGGGGGAACGGGTGGCGAACACCCCCAGCCGGACGTTCCCCCCCAGCCGGGGCGGCCGCACCGTGGGGGACCAGTCCTGCCGCCTGGCCTGGGAGAACTCCCAGATGAGCCACAGGTGGGAGAACCCCTCGATGCCCCGCAGGGCCTCGGGGTCCCGGAACTCCGGCTCGAACACCACCGTGGCCGCCAGCTCCTCCACCAGGCCGCTCTGCCTGGGGATACCGAATTTTGTGGGAAAGTCTGACCGGATATGGGCCACCGGACGCATAGGCCGCCTCCTTCCCCGCGCCGGGCGCGGGCTTCTTTTTTGCTTTATCGTGCTATATTATAACAGGCGGCAGTGCCGGATGCAAGGCTCTGCCGCCTGTTTCCCTGTCCGAGCAGGATGGGCCCGATCTCTGGGACCAACGTATGCAGGGAAGCTCCACCGCCCACAGCCCCTCCGGGGTGAGCTCCAGCACCCGGTCACACACCTGTCTGAGATACAGCCGGTCATGGGACACGCTGATGATACAGCCGGGAAAGTCGGAGAGCACCTGCCGGATCACCGGGGCGGACAGGGGGGAGAAATTCCGGGTGGGCTCGTCCAGCACCAGCACGTTGGAGCCGTTCAGCACCATGGCCAAAAACAGCAGCTTGGCCCGCTGCCCGCCGCTTAGCGCCGCCGCCGGGTGCTCCATCTCCTCCGCCTTGTACTTCATGGCCCCCAGCAGGGTGCGGGCCCGGGTGATGTCGTCCCTGTGTCCCGAGGGGGCCAGGATGTCCACCGGAGTTTTCTCCCCCAGCAGCTGGTCGCCGTAGTCCTGGGCCATATAGGCCGCCCGCAGGTCCTTCCGGGGCAGCAGCTCCTCCGCCACGATCTTCAAAAGAGTGGACTTGCCCGCCCCGTTGGCCCCCACGATGCCGATCTTCTCCGGCCCGGTGACCCACAGCCGGACATCCCGGGACAGCACCCGCTCCCCTGCCCGCAGCTCGGGCAGGTCCAGCCGGAGCACCGTCTTGCCCGAGGGCAGGGCGGCTTTGCCGCTGTCAAAGGCGGTGAGGATGGCCTCCTCCCACTCGGGCAGCTGGGTCATATCCTCCCTTTCCCGCTCAAACCGGCGGCCCATGGACAAAACCGTGTGCATCTTCTTTTTCAGCAGCTGGCCCCCGTGGGGGTCCTGCCGGGAGATGGTTGCCTGCTGATGGTCCACCTTGTCCCGGATCTGCCGGAACCGCTCCATCCTGGCGTCAAACTCCGAGCGCTCCTTCCGGGCCACCTGCTCCTGATGGGCAAAGCCCGCCTGCCGGGCGTCCACATAGTCCCGGTACCCCGTCCGGGCCACGGTGCACCGGGGGAGGGTGCGGCGGCGCAGCCGCTCCAAGTGGATGACCAGGTTGGCGGTACGCTCCAGCAGGGTCTCGTCGTGGGAGATATAGAGCACCGGGGCCGGGCAGGACAGCAGGAAGCCCTCCAGCCACTTCAGGGTGGCCAGGTCCAGGTCGTTGGACGGCTCATCCAGCAGCAACACATCCGGGTCGTCCAGCAGCAGCAGGGCCAGGCGCAGCTTCACCCGCTCCCCGCCGGACAGGGTGGACATAGGCCGCCAGTCGTAGAAGGTGTCCACCTCCAGCCCCACCTGACGGGCACATTGGGCCAGCTCTCTCGGGGTAGCCTCCTGAAAGGCAGGAACAGCCTGGCAGAATCCCAGCACCGGGGCAGCCAGCTCCTCCGGCCTCAGCTCCTGGGCCAGATAGCCCTTCCGGAGCCCCTTGTCCATGATCTCCCCCGTCCACTCCACGTAGGGCTCCACCAGGGCGGGGTCGCAGAGCAGCTTGAGGACGGTGGATTTCCCGTTGCCCTCCTCCCCGATGATGGCCGCCCGGTCCCCGGGGGCCAGGGCGAAGGACAGTCCCTCCACTAAGGTGGTCAGATCCTTTTTATGGGTAATGGTCAGATCCCTGACCTGAAACATTGCGCATTCCTCCTCTCACATAAGGCCTCGCAGAGTTCGCGCCCATAGGCGCGAATAAGTGGTGATCCGTTTTCGGCCGGGGCGTGTACCTGGACGAAAACACTTCTCGGCCCGCAAACGTGCGGACCGCAAGCCAAAGGGCCCCCGCAAAAGCCCAGCGTCAGCGGGTTTTGCGGGGAAAGGGACCGCAGCGCAATGGCTGAGCTTTCGCCATCGGCGGAAGCGAGGAATATGGAGCTTGCGGTGACGCGCGCTGCGGCGGGCCGCAAGATCCCGGCGAAAAGGCGCCGCCTTTTTGCCGGACGCAGAAAAAAGCCTGCCTCCGTGACCGAAGGCAGGCTTACATGACGAAAGGCGCGCCGGGACAGGGCACACCTGTCCGGCGGGTCAGTAAACTGTCCTTCGCGTCACGATGACCCAGACCCATCCCGGATGGGCCCGCTTGGTAGTATGGTCCATGACATGAAGTTCAGTTTACTTGCGCATTCTTTCACCCTTTTCTATTTGATGGTCTGAGTATAGCACAGCCGGCGGCATCCGTCAAGGGCCCGCCGGCGGCGGCTTATTTGTGGTAGAGCTGGTTGGTCTGATACCGGGGGGTGCACGTCAGGTGCATCCCCAGCTTCTGGTACACCGTGCTGTCCGCGGCGGACAGGATGACGGAGGAGTGGGCCTCGCAGTCCCGCAGGGTGGACAGGCTGTCCAGCGCCCGGGCCGCCAGGGGGTCGGTGGCGGCGGAGATGGCCAGGGCGATCAAGATCTCATCGCTGTGGAGCCGGGGGTTGTGGCTGCCCAAATGGCGGACCTTCACCGACTGGATGGGCTCGATGGCCGCCCGTGAGATGAGATGGGCCTGCTTTCCGATGCCCGCCAGCGTCTTCAGGGCGTTGAGCAGGGCGGCGGAGGACGCCCCCATGAGCTCGCTGGTCTTGCCGGTGACGATGGTCCCGTCGGGCAGCTGGATGGCGGCGGCGGGCTCCCCGGTCTCCTCCGCCCGGTGCTCCGCCGCGGCGATGACCGGGCGGATCTCCTCAGTGATGCCGGCCTGCTTCATCAGCAGCTCCAGCTTGTAGACGATCTCGTCGCTGCCCTGGCCCCGGCGCCGGTCGCACAGGGCGGTGTAGTAGCGGCGGAGGATCTCCTGCCGGGCGGCGGCGCACACCACATCATCATCCACGATGCAGTTGCCCGCCATGTTCACCCCCATATCGGTGGGGGACTTATAGGGGCTCTCCCCGGTGATCTTCTCAAACATGGCCGCCAGCACGGGGAACACCTCCACGTCCCGGTTGTAGTTCACCGTGGTCACCCCGTAGGCCTGGAGGTGGAAGGGGTCGATCATGTTCACGTCGTTCAGGTCGGCGGTGGCCGCCTCATAGGCCAGGTTCACCGGGTGGTTCAGGGGCAGGTTCCAGATGGGGAAGGTCTCGAACTTGGCGTATCCCGCCTTCACCCCCCGGCGGTAGTGATGGTAGAGCTGGCTCAGGCAGGTGGCCATCTTGCCCGACCCGGGTCCCGGCCCGGTGACCACCACCAGGGGCCGGGCAGTCTCGATGTAGTCGTTCTTGCCGTACCCCTCGTCGGAGACGATATGGGCGATGTTGTGGGGGTAGCCCTCGATGGGGTAGTGGAGGTACACCTTCACCCCCAGGCTCTCCAGCCGCTGGCGGAAGGCGTCCGCCGCCCCCTGCCCGGCGTACTGGGTGATGACCACGCTGCCTACGTACAGTCCCTTGTCCCGGAAGGTGTCGATGAGCCGGAGCACGTCCTCATCATAGGTGATGCCCAGATCCCCCCGGACCTTGTTCTGCTCGATGGCCGCGGCGTTGATGGCGATGACCATCTCCACCGATTCCCGCAGCTCCAGCAGCATGCGGATCTTGCTGTCCGGGGCGAAGCCGGGCAGCACCCGGGCCGCGTGGTGGTCGTCGAAGAGCTTGCCGCCGAACTCCAGGTAGAGCTTGCCGCCGAACTGGGCGATGCGCTCCCGGATGTGGGCTGACTGGGTGTCCAGGTACTTCTGATTATCGAATCCGATCTCCTTGGCCATAACATCCTCAGGCCCGCCATCTGTCTGGCGGGCCTATCCTCCCCTTCTCGTTTTCCCCAAAATTCTACCACAAACCCCACGGGCAGACAAGGGCGGATCTTCCTGTTTTTCATGGATCGGACGCGCAGATATTGACAGCGCTCCTCTTTTGTGGTACAACAGCCTCCGGGCCCTGATGGGCTCTTTCTTCGCGTCCACATATCCTGGAATGGAACGAGGTCTTTCCCATGCCGGAATTAACGTTTACTACCTTTCTCATCGTCTGTCCCCTGCTCTTTCTGGCCGGGCTGGTGGATGCGGTGGCCGGAGGGGGCGGGCTCATCTCCCTGCCCGCCTACCTGCTGGCCGGGCTGCCCCCTCACCTGGCCACGGCCACCAATAAGTGCTCGTCCACCTTCGGCACCCTGCTGTCCACCGTCCGCTATTTCCGCCAGGGCAAGCTCCACCGGCAGTCCGCCGCCCTGTCTGTGGCCTGTGCCCTGGCCGGCTCCTGGGTGGGCGCCCGGCTCAACCTGTGGGTGCCGGAACGGTTCTTGTACCTGTTCCTGCTGGCCGCCCTGCCGGTCATCGCGGTGGTCCTCCTGCTGCGCCGGAAGGCGGAGGACATCGACCGCACCGACCGCTACGCCCCGGCCGGCCTGCTGGCCCGGGTGGCGGCCATCGCCCTGGTCATCGGCTGCTACGACGGGTTTTTCGGCCCGGGCACCGGCACCTTCCTCATGCTGGCCCTGACCACCCTGTGCGGGTTCGACCTGCTCACCGCCTCGGGCAACACCAAGCTCATCAACCTGTCCTCCAACCTGGCGGCCTTCGCCACCTTCGCCCTGAGCGGCAGCATCCTCTGGACCCTGGGCATCCCCGCGGCCCTGTTCAACATCGCGGGCAACTACCTGGGCTCCGGCCTGGCCCTGAAGCGGGGGGCGGCGGTCATCCGGCCCATGATGCTCACCGTGCTGGTCCTGCTGCTGGGCACGGTGGTGTACGACCTTGGCTGGCAGTAAAAGCAGATCATGCATAACAAACTGAAGGGCCGCCCGGCGATGCCGGGTGCACCTGTAAAATGAAAGTAGACACTCACAAAAGTGTGGGTGTCTACTTTTTT
>JAHZFC010000152.1 GCA_019421525.1 Clostridiales bacterium | reverse complement strand
TTCGATCGGCAAAACGATACGCCCCAATTCATCCACTCTTCTCACGATCCCAGTTGATTTCATGAAATGTGTCCTCCAATCAAATTTACCCAGTTTCAGTTTCTTGGGACAAAGTCGATTATAACATATTGTATAGTTTTGTCAATGAGAAAATAGGAATAATGGGGGATATCGTCGCAAGGTTTACATTTATGTCATAAAATGAAAGATCCCACCGCCGGGACATGTCCGCCGCCGCAGCAGCGTATAGATGGACAGGAGAAAGGGGGCGTGGTCGGTGGCCATGTCGGTGATCTGGATGTTGATGGTGGCCGCGTCGGTGGTGTGCGGCCTGGCGCTGGGCAACGGGGAGGCGGTGGCCGCGGCGACCCTGGAGGGGGCGGCCGCAGGGGTGGAGCTGTGCGTCTCCATGGCCGGGGCGCTGTGCCTGTGGCTGGGGGTGATGGAGATTATGCGCCGCTCAGGGCTGGCCGCCGGGCTGTCCCGGCTGCTGCGGCCGGTGCTCCGGAGGCTGTACCCTGATTTTGCCCAGGATGGGCCGGTGATGGACGCGGTGAGCGCCAACGTGTCCGCCAACCTGCTGGGGCTGGGCAACGCGGCCACCCCTCTGGGGCTGGAGGCCGCCCGGCGGATGGCGGAGCGGACCCCGGGGGTGGCGTCGGACAGCCTGTGCATGCTGGTGGTGTGCAACACCGCCTCCATCCAGCTGCTGCCCACCACGGTGGCCAGCATCCGCGCCGCGGCGGGCAGCGCCGCCCCCTTCGACATCCTCCCGGCGGTGTGGGTGGCCTCCTGCATGTCACTGACCGCAGGGCTGCTGGCGGCCAAGGGGCTGTCCAAGGTGTGGAGGTGAGGGGAAAGATGGAGCTGTTCTACGCCATGCTGGTGCCCTTTCTGATGCTGGCCGCGGCTCTGTGGGGCACCTTCCGCCGGGTGGACCTGTGGGGGGCGCTGGTGGCCGGGGCGGGGGAGGGCCTGAAGGTGACGGCGGGCATCGTCCCGCCTTTGGTGGCCCTGCTGTCGGCGGTGTATATGCTCCGCGCATCCGGGGCGCTGGAGCTGCTGGGCCAGGTGCTGGAGCCGGTGCTGTCCGCCGTGGGCATCCCGGTGGAGACCATCGGGCTGCTGCTGGTGCGGCCGGTGAGCGGGTCGGCGGCCCTGGGGGTGGGGGCGGAGCTCATCGAGATGCTGGGCTCCACCGAGACCACCTTCTACACCGTGGCCGTCTACTTCGGCGCGGCCAAGATCGCCAGGACCCGCTACGCCATCCCCGCCGCCCTGTGCGGCGATGTGGTGGGCTTTCTGGCCGCCAGCTGGGCGGTGCGGCTGATCTTCGGCTACTGAGTGAGGGAGGATAAGAACCGGGTCACGTCCCGGGCATTTCCGCACACAGTGAGCTTAGCTCCATGACGGCTGAGATCCAGGGGCTTTCTCCGGCCCTCCCACAAGATCCAGCGGATAAACTCCCAGTCGAATTTCTCCACACAGCCCTCGCCCATGTCCTCCCGGGTGCGGTCCCGGTAGCGGATGCTCCGCCGCCAGGCCCGCCACAGGCAGCGCAGGCGGGGAAAGTTCAGGAACACGATGTGGTCGGCCTGCTCCAGCCGCTGCTCATAGCAAAAGCTCTTATAATTGCCGTCGATGACCCAGGAGCTGTTTTGGTCCAGAAAGTCCTTCACCATTTGGCGGCTCTCCTCCCGGGCCCGCTCGGTCCAGCCGGGCAGCCAGTGGACCTGGTCCAGATGGAGGCAGGGGATGTCCAGCGCCGAGGCCAGAGCCCGGGCCAGGGTGGACTTGCCGGCGCCGCTGTATCCCAGAACTGCGATCTTCATGGTGCATCCTCCCGGATGATCTGGCCGGCCCAGCGGAGCAGGAGGAGGGAGCGCGATCCAAAGTTGTCCATGGTGAGGCCCTGGGCCCCGTTCAGGATGGACAGCTCTTCAGGGGAGAGGGCGGCGGCCAGGTCGGCAGTGGCGCGCAGGAACACGCCGGTCCTTAAGTAATGCCGGGCCCGGAGGGCGAAGGCGGCGGCCTTGAACTGACCGGCAAGCACCTCCACGCTCCGGCCGTGGAGCAGATCATGGCCGGTGATGTGGTACAGGTCGCAGACCGCCCGGCGCAGGGCACGCGCAACATCCTCCCGTGTGATGGGCGGGACGAGGGCGTGCAGGTCCCCAAGGATGGGGATGGTGTCGTGGATGAACTGGAACAGGTCTGCCCGGTCCCAGCCCGCCAGCTCGGATGCCCCGGAGAAGAAGCCGCAGGCCAGCTCCGGATGGGGCAGGGCGGAGAGCACCTCCCGGTAGGTCTGCCAGTCCGCCTCCTCCACCCGGTCCAGAATGACCACCAGGTCGATGTCGCTGCCCTCCCGGGCCTCGCCCCGGCCATAGCTGCCCTGGAGCCCCAGAAAGCGCAGCCGGGGGCCGAAGGCGGCCTGGAGCCCTGCCTGGGCCTGGCTCAGCCAGGCGTGGATGTCGATGGGCATAAAAACGCCCTCCTTTCCAAATATGGGATGGAGGGATACCATATCACGCCGAGGGCATCCTGTCAAGAGGATGGAAGAGTCAAGGGCAGGGCCCTTGCAACACCACAAAGCCATTCCATGTCCTCTGGGGGCCTACTTTCTGCTCGCACAGAAAGTAGGCAAAGATGCGCTTAGGGGCGCTGATCAGGCGGGCGAAGGCCGCGCCCTTATGATCAGCCCCCCTAAGGACCCCTGTTTTTACGGGGGCGCAGGATAGGGTGATGCAACGTTTTCTTTCCGGCGTTGGGGTAAGCTGACACACAAAGCGCCGCTTTCCGCTCACCGCTCCATGGGCGGTCGTGGCAACTCGCCGGGCCCATGGGACACGCCTGGTCACAGCATAGGTTTGGCCAGGCGCATTCCCGTGGGCCGCAGGTGCTTCTACTCTGGTGCGTATCAGCGGCAGCGGCGCAGGGGGTAGGGAGGATCCTAGTTACCACAGCGCCGGTCGATGAATAGGGCGCACCGAAGCATGGCAAAGCGCTTTTCTTTGGCGGTCCGACACCGTTTCTTTTGGCGCTGTCAAAAGAAATGGGGTCGGGAAAACACTCCCAAAGACGACAGCCTTTGGTTTTGCGGGGGCAAAATAAAAAACACCCCCTCCCCGGTTTGGGGAGGGGGCAAGGTCCTGCGGGCACCTTTAGTTTTTCAGGCTCTCCGCCCAGGCGGAGTACCGCTCCACCTTGTCGGCGCAGTCGGCCTGGTCCTTGCCCTGGGCCAGGATGTACACCTTGACCTTGGGCTCGGTGCCCGAGGGGCGGACGATGACGGAGGTGCCGTCCGCCAGCTCATAGCGCAGCACGTTGGAGCCGGACAGCTCCATGGTGGACTTCTCGCCGGTCTGGGCATCCACCACGCTGCCGTCCTGATAGTCCTTCCACTGCTTCACAGCGGTGCCGCCCACCTCCTTGGGAGGATCGGCACGGAGGCCCGCCATCAGGTCGGCCATCTTCCGCAGGCCGTCCAGACCGGGCATCACCAGGTTCAGAGTGCGCTCACCGTAGTAGCCGTACTTCTCGTACAGGGCCAGCAGGGCGTCGTACAGGGTCTTGCCCTGGCCGGCGTACCAGGCGGCCATCTCGGTGAGGGCTACGGCGGCGGTCACCGCGTCCTTGTCCCGGACAAAGCTGCCCAGCATATAGCCGTAGGACTCCTCATAGGAGAAGATGACGTTGCCCTGGCCGGAGCTCTCCAGCTGGTCCTTCTTCTCGGCCAGGAACTTGAAGCCGGTGAAGGTGTCGTAGCAGGCAAGGCCGTTGACCTCGGCCACCTTGCGGGCCATCTCGGTGGTGACGATGGTCTTGAGGGCCACGGGATCGGCGGGCATCTTGCCGGTGCGCATTTTTGCGCCGATGAGGTAGTCCAGCAGCAGCACGCCGGTCTGGTTGCCGGTGAGCACCTTGAACTCGCCGCCCCCGGTGTTGACCATGATGCCCACCCGGTCGGCGTCCGGGTCGGAGCCCAGGATGAAGTCGGCGCCGTTCTCCTTTGCCAGCTCCACCGCCAGGGCGAAGCCCTCCGGGTTCTCCGGGTTGGGGGAGGCCACGGTGGGGAAGTCGCCGTCAATGACCATCTGCTGGGGCACGCAGAGCACGTGCTTCATCCCCAGGCGGCGCAGGGCCTCGGGGATGAGCTTGTAGCCGGTGCCGTGGAAGGGGGTGTATACCATCTTAAAGGTGTCGGCCACCGCCTCCACCGCCGCCTTGTCGTTGACCTGCTCCATGACGTTGGCCAGGAATTTCTCGTCTGTCTCGCCCCCCATGAGGGTGATCTTCCCCTCGGACAGAGCTTTGTTGTAGTCCATGGTCCTGACGCAGTCGAACACGTCCAGCTCCCGCATCTTTTTGGCCACCTGGTCGGCGTGGCGGGGGGGCAGCTGGGCCCCGTCGGACCAGTAGACCTTGTAGCCGTTGTACTCCTTGGGGTTGTGGCTGGCGGTGATGTTGATGCCGGCGGTGCAGCCGTACTCCCGGATGGCGAAGGACAGCTCGGGGGTGGGGCGCAGGGACTCAAACAGCCGGACCTGGATGCCGTTGGCGGCCATGACGCAGGCGGCCTCCTTGGCGAAGGTGTCCGAGTTGTTCCGACAGTCGAAGCAGATGGCCACGCCCTTGGCGGCGGCCTCCGGCCCCTCAGCCAGGATGACCTCGGCGAAGGCCTGGGTGGCGTGGCGGACCACATGGACGTTCATCCGGTACAATCCAACGCCCATGGTGCCCCGCCGGCCGGCAGTGCCGACGTCCAGCTGGGCGAAAAAGCGGGATTCGATCTCCTTGTCGTCATTGGCGATGGCGGCCAGTTCCGCCTTTTCCGCCTCGGACAGTGCGGGGGAGTGGAGCCATTTTTCATAGGTCTGCTTGTAGTCCATGGTAAACCCTCCTAAAATTGTCTGCAAGATTTGAAAAACCAAAGACTGCGCCCTTGACCGATTTCAAGGACTGCGTCCTTAAAGAACGACTTTTCCGACACCATTTCTTTTGTCTTGCCAAAAGAAACGGTCTGCAAGGTTTCGCCTTGCGGCGA
>JAHZFC010000151.1 GCA_019421525.1 Clostridiales bacterium | reverse complement strand
GAACGCGGCCAATATCCTCAAGCCCGCCCTGAGCCGGGGGGAGATCCAGGTGATCGGCGCCACCACCCTCACGGAATACCGCAAGTACATCGAGAAGGACTCCGCCCTGGAGCGGCGCTTCCAGCCCGTCATCGTGGAGGAGCCCTCCATCGACGAGGCGGTGGAGATCATCCGGGGCATCGCGCCCTATTATGAGGCATTCCACAAGGTGACCATCAGCCCGGATATGTGCCGGCTGGCGGTGACCATGAGCGAGCGGTACATCACCGACCGGTATCTCCCCGACAAGGCCATCGACCTGATCGACGAGGCCGCCTCCGACGTCAACCTCCACAACAAGGACCTGGCCCGGCTGGCGGAGATCGACAAGGAGCTGGCCGACTATGCCAAGGAGATGGAGATCGTGCTGGCCGCCACCAGCGGCAAGGACGATCCCCGGGTGTCCGACCTGGCCCAGCGGGAGCAGCGGCTCCAGCGGCAGAAGGACACCCTGGAGATGGCGGTGAGCCGGGACGACGCCGAGGCCCCCAACCGGGGGGATCCCGCCTTCCAGGAGCGGCAGGACAGCCGCCGACGCCAGATCGACGACCTCCAGCGCCAGCTCACCGCCCTGGTCGGCGAGAAGCAGGCCATCCAGAACGAGATCAACGAGCACGCCTACCAGCGCCTGGCCGAGCTCAAGAGCCGCCAGGCCAAGCTGATGGGGGAGAAATCGGCCATCGAGGCCAAGGGAAACCCGCCCCTCACCGCCGCCCACCTGGCCCGGGTCATCGAGCTGTGGACCAAGATCCCTGCCAGCCAGATCCAGGAGCAGGAGTTCGAGCGGCTGGCCAGGCTGGAGGACCGCCTCAAGGAGCACATCGTGGGCCAGGACGAGGCGGTGAAGGCGGTGGCCAACGCCATCCGCCGGGGCCGTGTGGGCATCTCCGCCAAGCACAAGCCGGTGAGCTTCATCTTCGTGGGCTCCACCGGCGTGGGCAAGACCGAGCTGGTCAAGCAGCTGGCCGCCGACCTGTTCAACACGCCTGAGTCCCTGATCCGGCTGGATATGTCCGAGTTCATGGAAAAGCACTCGGTGTCCCGGATCATCGGCTCTCCCCCAGGATATGTGGGCTATGATGACGCGGGCCAGCTCACCGAGAAGATCCGCCGCAAGCCCTACTCCGTCATCCTCTTCGACGAGATCGAGAAGGCCCACCCTGACGTGCTCAACGTGCTGCTCCAGATCCTGGACGACGGGCATATCTCCGATGCCCACGGCAAGGTGGTCAACTTCGAGAACACCGTCATCGTCATGACCTCCAACGCCGGCAGCAACATCAAGGGCGGCTCCCTGGGCTTTGACCGGACCAGCAATCAGCTGGGCCGGGACAAGGCCATGAAGGGGCTGGAGTCCTTCCTGCGGCCGGAGTTCATCAACCGGGTGGACGAGATCGTGTATTTTGCCCCCCTCACCGAGGATAACTTCAAGGACATCGCCAAGATCATGCTGTCCGAGCTGGACGGTGTGCTCAAAGAGAAGAACATCACCTTCCGCTATGACGATTCCGTGCTGGACTATCTGGTGCGCAAGTCCTTCTCCTCGGCGTATGGAGCCAGGAACCTCCGCCGCCAGATCCAGCGGGACCTGGAGGACCCCATCGCCGCCAAGCTCATCCAGCGGTACGCCGACCCCATCACCATGGTCAGCCTGTCCGCCCAGGGCGACGAGCTCAACATCATCACCGACTGAGTGGAAAGAGTGCCTTCCCGCCAGGGAGGGCACTCTTTTCCTTAAGAGAGCAGCCCCAAAGAGACCGCCTGCCAGAGCCCGCCCAAGAAGCGATCAAAACGCGATGGGAGCCGGCATCTCCAGCCCCTTTGACCGCCGGGAGCTTGCCGGCGGGAGGGGCTGATCGACGTTCGGGAAAACCGCTTCACCCGATACACACAGGAGGACCAGCTATGAACATCTGTCAAATTTCCCGGGAAAAGGACCGTTTTCTCCCTCTGCTCCTGCTGGGGGACGAGCAGGAGGACATGATCGCCCGCTACCTGGGCCGGGGGGAGCTGTTCGCCCTGTACGACCCGGGCCTGCGGGGGGTGTGCGTGGTCACCGGCGAGGGGGAGGGGACCTTTGAGCTGAAAAACCTGGCCGTTCCGCCCCAGTACCAGCGGCGGGGCTATGGGAGGGCCCTGGTGGAGTTCTGTCTGGATCACTATGCCGGCCAGGGCCATACCCTGCTGGTGGGCACCGGAGACAGCCCCCTCACCGTTCCCTTCTATCTGGCCTGCGGCTTCACGCTCTCTCACCGGGTGCCGGACTTCTTCACCCAGAACTATGACCACCCCATCTTTGAGGGAGGCATCCAGCTGCGGGACATGGTCTACTTCCGCCGCGGGCTGTGACGCCCGGTCAACACCTCCCAAAAACAGCAGCAGCGCCCCGTCCCCCTGCTTGGGGGACGGGGCGCTGCTGCTAGCGGAGAAGCTCCCCCTTGGGATAACCCTCTCCCTGCCACAGGTACTGGTCCGTGCCGTGGCTGGTGTTGTAGCGCTCCACCACCTCCAGGGCCAGGTCGGGCCAGTCGCTGATGAGTCCGGTGACTCCCATCTGTAAATACTGCTCCATCTTATCCGTATCGTATACCGTCCAGACGTATACCGGCAGGCCCCATTCCCGTGCCTGGGTGACCAGCTGGTTGCTCACCAGGTTCTCCTCAACCGCCAGAAAGTCGATGTCATACTGCCAGATGGTGGCGTCGATGTCCCCGGCGCTGGCGTAGGCGCAGTAGCCCACCCACCAGTCGGGATGGGCCTCATGGATGGCGGTCAGGCAGGGGTAGTCCAGGGACATGAACATGGCCCGCGCCCCAAAGTCATACGCCTCCACCAGCTCCAGGATGGCCTGGGCCAGGGCCTCTCCCTGGCCGGACTCCGGCTTGAGCTCGATGAGCAGCCCCATGCCGCTGCTGTCAGCCAGGCAGAACTGGATGAGCTCCTCCAGACTGGCGGCGTACCCGGTCTGGGCGTAGCTGGAGAGGTCCTGGAGGGGGAGAGAGCGCAGTTCCTCCCAGGTCAGGTCAGACACATTGACCAGCTGCCCGGCCAGCCGCCACAGGTTGGCGTCGTGGACCGCCACGGGCACCCCGTCGGCGGTGAGCTGGATGTCCACCTCCGCGTAGTCCGCACCGATGTCCGCCGCAGCCTCCACTGCGGGCAGGGTGTTCTCCACGCCGTAGATGCTCCCCCGGTGGCCGATGACCAGGGGGGCCTGGAGCAGAGGCGGCTGGTAGCAGTTGATGGCCAGATAGCCCACAAGCAGCAGGCAGACGGCCCCGGCCGCCGCCTTCCACCGCTTTTTGGCCCACAGCCGCTTCCAGGAGACCTTCCACCGGGCCCACCGGCGTGACCAGATGGCCAGGATGGTCCGGCTGTCCTCGCTCCAGGGGGCCTCCAGAGGGATGCGCAGGTCCTCCCTGGACAGCACCCAGGAGAGGATGACGTACAGGCAGAGGGCCATGGCCACGGTCTGGAGCAGAGTGGTGACCAGCCAGTAGCACAGGTCGATGCGGAAGGCCTCGGAGTACACCAGGTATTTGAGGAAATAGCGGTCAAAGTCCGTGTTGCTCAGGGTGGTGCGCCGCCAGTACCGGGCCAGCTCCGAGTCCCCCAGCACCCAGGCGGTCAGACCGGCCAGCAGTGCGGCCCACCGCCTGAGGCCCAGCCGCCGAAAGCAGCCCAGGCCGCTTCTGACCGCCCGGCCGAACCGCTCCCCCCGCAGGGACATGAAGATGGGCACGAAGAACAGCAGTAAGTACAGCCCATAGTAGGCGGCGTAGATGGCGATCATGCCCGCGATACCGACGGCGGAGTTCTGCATCTCCCCCAAAATGAACCAGGGGATGGTGAGAGAGGGCACCAGGGAGTGGAAATAGACCGTCTGCACCAGGGGCAGGAGCAGCAGGTAGTACAGAGAACCGGGCAGGATGGACCAGCCCCGCATGGCCCCCAGGGACCACAGGGCGTGCTTCATCACCTGGCGGATGGTGAACGCCTCCCCCTGGCGGGACAGGGCCACCAGCCGGATGACCACGCTCAGCTCGTAGAAGGCCAGCAGCCCGGCGGAGAAGAACAGGGCCAGGAAGATGAGGCCGCCCTTCAGGTTCAAGAAGGTGCCCAGCACGTTGGCGTTGAAGGACACCCCCACCGAGGACACATAGGTCTGGTAGATCTGGTCGAACAGGGGGCTGATGATGACCAGGGTCAGGAGCTTCCAAACGAACTCAAACTTCAGCACGCTCCACACAGCTCGTCTCAGTTTCATTTCCTCCACCTCGCAAAAACAGGTTCCGAATGGGCATTATAGCGGGTTTTGCCACGGGGTGCAAGCTTTTGATTTTACGCAAACGATTGCGGGCACAAGACGGGGAGGAAATCATTGACAGGTTTTTTGGCGTCTGATAGAATAGAAAAAAGATATGGATATGAGGTGGTTCCCATGAACACCGGGAAAAAGCTCCCCGACTGAGCTGGCGCACCATGACGGAACGGCGGAGCACCTGAGGCGGCTGAGGGCCGCGCCGGCTGCTCCCCAGTAACATAGTTTGCCAGGTGGTGAAGAGAATGTCTGCCGAATATCCCAGGAAGAAAATGACCGCCGCCCGGCAGGAACGCGTCTGCCGGGTGCTGCAGATCCTGTCCTGCCTTCTGGTGGTGGCATACGGAGCGGGGACGCTGTGGTTCGACTGGGCCCGGCCGGTCCGCGGGGCGCTGCTGGCGCTGGCCATGGCGCTTCTGGCGGCTGGGCTGGTGTTCCTGTGCCTGTCCCGGCGGCGGCAGTGAGAAAATAGAAGGTCCGGGGGCCCGCGCGAAGGCGCGGGTCCCTTTTTCCGCGTCAAAAAGCGGAGGGCGCGCCTTGCTTTTTCCCCCAAAACCTGTATAATATATTGTTCAGGAAAATAAACCGTCGAAAGGATGGATACCCATGAAGCTCGGCATTGTGGGGCTCCCCAATGTGGGAAAATCGACCCTGTTCAACGCCATCACCAACGCCGGCGCGGAGAGCGCCAACTACCCCTTCTGCACCATCGACCCCAACGTGGGCGTGGTGGCCG
>JAHZFC010000150.1 GCA_019421525.1 Clostridiales bacterium | reverse complement strand
CACCCTGCTGGAGCTGAAGGAAACATTCGGCATCACCCTGGTGCTCATCACCCACCACATGGACGAGGCCGCCCAGGCCGACCGGCTGGTGGTGATGCACGACGGGCGCGTCGTGGCCGACGGAAAACCCGCTGACGTGTTCCAGGACGTGGCCGGTCTGCGCGCTCTGGGGCTGGAGGTGCCCGAGACGGTGGGCCTGATGTACGAGCTGCGGCAAAACGGGGTGAACGTCCCCCTGGACACCCTGGACGTGGACAGCTGCGCCGCGGCGCTGGAAAAGCTGCTGAGCGGAAGGGAGGGCCTTCATCCATGAAGCCGAAAAGAAGTCTCGTCCAAAACGCCGTGATCGCCTTTGTGGCCGTTTTTCTCATTGCGTTGCTCATGATCGGGACCTACCACGCGCTGCCCTTCGCCCTTTTGATCGCCCTGATCTCAGGGCTGATCGCAGCCCTCTTTGCCTGCGCTTTCACCCTGCGCGGCCAGGTCAGCGCCCTGGAGGACCGGGTCGCTCAGCTGGAGGACGCCCTTCAGAAAAGGCGCTGAGTCCTCTCCCGGGACTCTCATTATTTCACTTCAAAGGAACGTTTGACATGCCCCCCATCATCGAGACCAAACAACTCCATCACCTCTATAGCGCCGGCACCCCCTTCGAGCACCCGGCCCTCAACGGCGTGGACTTTGCAGCCCAGGCCGGGGAGTACCTGGCCATCATCGGCCGCACCGGCTCGGGCAAGTCCACCCTGATCCAGCACCTCAATGGGCTTTTGAAGCCCACCTCCGGCCAGGTGCTCTTCGACGGGCAGGACATCTGGGGAACCAAGGAGCGCACCCGGGCCGTCCGCTTCCAGGTGGGGCTGGTGTTCCAGTACCCGGAGTACCAGCTGTTCGAGGAGACGGTGTACAAGGATATCTCCTTCGGCCCCAGGAACATGGGCCTGGACGAGGGGGAGGTGGACCGGAGGGTCCGCCAGGCCGCCCGCTTCGTGGGCCTGGACGACCCCATCCTGGACAAATCCCCCTTCGAGCTGTCCGGCGGACAGAAGCGCCGGGTGGCCATCGCCGGGGTGATCGCCATGGAGCCCCGGGTGCTCATCCTGGACGAGCCCACCGCCGGGCTGGACCCGGCCGGAGCGGCCCAGATCCTGGAGAATATCCGCGCCTATCATAAAGAGAAGGACGCCACCATCATCCTGGTGTCCCACTCCATGGAGGAGGTTGCCCGGGAGGCCCAGCGTCTGGTGGTCATCTCCAACGGCTCCATCCCCTTCTCCGGAGCACCGGGGGAGGTGTTCTCCCACGGCCGGGAGCTGGAGGACATGGGCCTGGGCGTGCCCGCCATGACGAGGGTGTTCGCCCGGCTGCGCGCCATGGGCCTTCCTGTGCCCGCCTCGGTGTACACCGTGGAGCAGGCCCGGGAAGCGGTGCTCGCCGCCCTGAAGAAAAAGGAAACTGCCCAAAATTGGGGCCCCCGCGAAGCCGAAAACCGGCTTCGTGGGGAGAGGAAGAAGGAGCCTGCGGATATGGAGTTTTCAGCGCCCTTGGCTGGAAACGGAATGGAGCAGGCTTCTTCTGACGAAGGGGGTGATGGGACATGGCACTGAAAGACATCACCCTGGGCCAGTATTTCCCGGGACAGTCCATCGTCCACCGGCTGGACCCCCGCCCCAAGCTCATCTGCGTGGTGTGCTACATCGTGGCCCTGTTCCTGGCCCAGTGGTGGGTGACCTATGGCATCATGTTCCTGGTGCTGGCCGCAGCTGTACGCCTGTCCACCATCTCCCCCAAGGCCATCCTGCGGGGGATGAAGCCGGTGGTGTTCCTGCTGGTGTTCACCGCCGTCCTCAATGCCCTCTACTATCCGGGGGAGCACCTGATCGCCTCCTTCTGGATCTTTGAGATCACCTGGGAGGGTATCCTCCACGCCTTTTTCATGGTGGTGCGGATCATGCTGCTGGTGTCCTGCACCTTCCTGCTGACCTACACCACCTCGCCGCTGTCCCTCACCGACGCGCTGGAGTCCCTGCTGGGCCCGCTGAAGAAGCTCCACCTGCCCATCCATGAGCTGGCCATGATGATGTCCATCGCATTGCGGTTCATCCCTCTGCTCATCGAGGAGACGGACAAGATCATGTCCGCCCAGCGGGCCCGGGGGGCGGACTTCGACTCGGGCAACCTCATAGAGAAGGCCAAGGCCCTCATCCCCCTGCTGGTGCCCCTGTTCGTGTCCGCCTTCCGGCGGGCGGACGAGCTGGCCACCGCCATGGAGTGCCGCTGCTACCACGGCGGCGAGGGCCGCACCCGGATGCGCTCCCTCCGCTACCAGTCCATGGACTGGGTGACCATGGTCCTGTTCGTGGCCCTGTGCGCAGTCATCGGAGTGCTGGGGCTGCGGCTGGGGCTGTGAGGCCCCCATTCCACCACCGAAAGGAGATATCCCCATGGAGCGGCGCAACATCGCCCTGCGCCTGAGCTATACCGGCACCGCCTACCACGGCTGGCAGGTGCAGAAAAACGCCTCCTCCGTGGCCGAGACCCTGGAGAAAGCGCTGTCCTCGGTGGTGTGCCACCCGGTGAAGGTCACCGGCGCGGGCCGCACCGCCGCGGGGGTCCACGCCCGGGTGTATGTGGCCAACTTCCGCACCACCTCGGGCATCCCCGCCGAGCGGCTGCCCCTGGCGGTGAACACCCGGCTGCCTGACGACATCGTGGTGTCCAAGGCCACGGTGGTGCCCGATTCCTTCAACGCCATCGGCTCCTGCCTAAAAAAAGAGTACACCTACCGTATCTACAACTCCCGCATCCGGGACCCCTTCTATGTCAACCGGGTGTGGTTCTACCCCAAGCTGCTGGACGAGACGATCATGGCCAAGGCCGCCGCCCAGTTCGTGGGCACCCACGACTTTGCCGCCGTGCGCTCCGTGGGCACCGAGACACGCACCACCGTGCGCACCGTCCACTACTTTGACATCCAGCGCCGCGGGAAGATCATCGACTGCCGGGTGTGCGCCGACGGGTTTTTATACAACATGGTCCGGGCCATGGTGGGCACCTGCATCTACGCCGCAGAAGGCAAGCTGGCCCCGGAGGACATCCCGGAGATCCTCTCCTCCCGCAACCGCACCCTGGCCGGCCCGACGGCCCCGCCGGACGGATTGTATATGACCGACCTCTGGTACAACGAGGACGTGCTGTGACCCCGGACGGGGAGGATCTGTCAGTTCAGAGACGAGAGAGACGGGGGGCTGCTGCCGGCCCCCTGGCCGGCCTTTTGCGGAAAGAGACCGGCGAAAGGAGATAAACATGACTGGACCATCTACTCTGGCCCAGCAGCGCCGCCTGCCCCGGCTGTGGCACCTGACCTGGCCGGCCATCCTGGAGCAGCTGCTGGGCATGACCGTGTCCTTTGCAGACACCGCCATGGTGGGCTCCCTGGGAGCCAGCTCTACCGCCGGGGTGTCGGTGGTGTCCTCCTCCATCTGGCTCATCAACGGCATCTTGTCCGGGGTGGGGGTGGGCTATTCCGTCCAGGTGGCCAACGCCGTGGGGGCGGAGGACCACGCCCTGGCCCGGAAGGTCATCCGCCAGGGGGCGCTGGCGGTGGCCGTGCTGGGCATCTTCGCCCTGGCGGTGATGGAGCTGCTCTCCCCCTTCATCCCCAGGTGGTTGGGGGCGGAACCGGAGGTGTACCCCCTGGCGGTGAGCTATCTGCGCTTTTATTGCCTGGGCCTGCCCTTCGCCGCCGCCCTGTCGGTGTTCTCTGCCATCATCCGCTGCACCGGGGACACCAGGACGCCCCTGTTCCTCAACGGCCTGGCCAATGTGGTGAACATCGTGCTCAACTACTTCCTCATCTATGACACCCACCCCTGGTACGGCGGGCTGACCATGCCCGGCGCCGGGCTGGGAGTGGGGGGCGCGGCCCTGGCCTCCGCCCTGTCCCTGACGTTGTCCGGCCTGCTCATCCTGCGCACGGTGTTCTGGAACAGGCGCAGGCCGGTGTCCGTCTCGCCGGAGGAGGGCTACCGTCCAGATGGGGCGGTGATCCGCACCGCCATGCTGCTGGGCCTGCCCTACATCGGCGAGCGGGTGACCATCAACCTGGGCCAGATCCTCATGACCTCCATGGTGGCCCATGTGGGCACGGTGGCCCTGGCGGCCAACCACATCGCCACCACCATCGAGGGCATGTGCTACCTGCCTGCCTACGGCGTGTCCTTCGCCGCCACCGCCCTGGTGGGCCAGGCGGTGGGGGCCAGGAGCCGGGAGGACGCCTCCGCCTACGGCAGGCTGGCGGGGCTCATGGGCTTTCTGATGTGCCTGGGCACCGGGGCGCTCATGTTCCTGCTGGCCCCCTGGGCGGCCACCCTGTTCACCCCGGATGGGGAGGTGGTGGCCCTCACCGCCCGGGTGCTGCGGATCGTAGCGCTTTCCGAGCCCTTCTTCGGCCTGTCCATCGTCATGTCCGGCGCCCTCCGGGGCTCCCGGGACGTGGCCTTCCCCATGGGAGTTGCCCTGGGCTGCATGTGGGGAGTGCGGGCCACCATCGCCCCCCTGCTGATCTTTGGCTTCGGCTGGGGGCTGGAGGCGGTCTGGACCGCCATGGCCCTGGACCTGACGTGCCGGGGGGTGCTGTGCGCCCTTCGCTGGCGCAGCGGCCGGTGGACCCGCCGGGCGGGCCTGGCGAAAAGCCAGGTTTCCCCTTGATTTTTCCCCTGGGTTCTGATAGGATGGGCCTATCTTGATACAAAGGAAGTGTGCGAGCATGAAATACGTCTGCGTGTGCGGTTATGAGTACGACCCCGCTGTGGGTGATCCCGACGGCGGCATCGCCCCCGGCACCCCCTTTGAGGACATCCCCGACGATTGGGTGTGCCCCGTGTGCGGCCTGGGGAAGGACGCCTTCTCTCCCGCGTGAGGCGCTTTTCGAGAGCTGATCCCTGTGGTGCAAAAAGATGCCTGGGCCGGTGCGGCCCGGGCATCTTTTTTGCTCTGGAACGCTTTGCATGGTCAGGCGGGGAAGACGGCCAGCCCGCGTTCTCCGCAGCGGGGGAGGCCAAGGGATGGCACCCTTGGCCGTTTCAAGGACTGCGACCTTGAGGACTTT
>JAHZFC010000149.1 GCA_019421525.1 Clostridiales bacterium | reverse complement strand
AGCCGCTCCTTCAGCTCCCCGGCGGCCTTGTTGGTGAAGGTGATGGCGATGATGGTCCAGGGGGGCGCCGGGTCCAGGGCGCACAACCGGTCCGCCCGGGGCTTGTCCTCCGGCGCGGGGTGGGCGGCATACCCCTGCAAAAAGGCCAGGTCGTCCTCGGTCACCCACTCAGGCACCTCCGGGGAGTCCGACCCCCGGCCGTACCGCATCAGGTTGGCCACCCGGTGGATGAGCACTGTGGTCTTGCCCGAGCCCGCCCCGGCCAGCAGCAGCAGGGGCCCCTCTGTACACAGCACCGCCTTGCGCTGCTCGGGGTTGAGGTTTTGGTAGTTCAATGCGATGGCGTCCCGCCGGGCGCGGCAGAAGGCCTGCTCCTGTTCATGGGTCAGCATGGGATCATTCAGTCCTTTATGTCGAATGGAGCAATTATACCAGAAAAACGCGATAGAATCAAACCCTATTCCAGTCCGCGGAACAGCCTCGCACAGTCCGCGCGCTCCAGCGGGCGCGCAGTAGTTCAAATCAGTTTTCGGCCAGGGCATATCGTCACGGCAAAGTCCGTTCCGGGCAAAACACCCTGGCGGGTATTCTGCCCTGCACTCCCTTGCCGCTCCTCCCCCATCCAAAACGAAGGGACGTTTTGGATGGGGCCCCATTACGAAAACACCTCTCGGCCCGTGAGCGTGCGAGCGAAGTGAGTGCGACGAAACGGGCCGTAACCTATCCATGAAAAAGGCAATGCCTTTTTCATGGAGTAACGCGAAGGGCACGGGCAAAAGCCCGCGCCCTTCGCGTGATGAAAAGAAGAAACAACGAAAATCGTTGGCTGTCTTTGTCGGGAGCTCGCCCTTTTATTCCTCGTCCTGGAGGGCGTCGTAGCCGGTCTCGCCGGTGCGGACCTTGACCACCTGCTCCACGTCATAGACGAAGATCTTGCCGTCGCCCACATTGCCGGTGTACAGGGCCCGCTTGGCCGTCTCCACCAGGGTCTGGGTGGGGATCTTGCTGATGACCACATCGATCTTCATCTTGGGCAGCAGCCGGGCCTCCACAGGAGCACCCCGGTAATAGGTCGTATGCCCCTTCTGGACGCCGTAGCCGAACACGTTGGTCACCGTCATGCCGGTGACCCCCAGCTTCTCCAGCGCATCCTGGAGCTGGGCGAACCGGGACTGGTTGGTGATGATGGACACCCTCGTCAGCTTGGGCCCGCCGTCGCTGGCCGGGGCGGCCTTGTGGACCACGGGCACCGCCTCGTCGGCGCTGACCGACGGAGCGGGAACGGGCTTGGCGCCCTCCTCCTCCGAGGAAAACTCCCCGACAGTGGCCGCCGCTGCGAAGTCAGGATAGGCCATGTTGCCGTGCTCGCCGATGTCAAGGCCGGCCAGCTCCTCCTCCCGGGACACCCGGATGCCGATGGTCTTTTTCAGCACCAGCCACACGATGGACGAGGTGACGAAGGTGAACGCGCCCACGGCCACGATGCCCAGCAGCTCCACCCCCAGTAGGGAGAAGCCGCCGCCGTAGAACAGGCCGTTGGTGGTGGACAAAGTGGTGACCCCCTCCTTGGCGAACAGGCCCACGCAGATGGTGCCGAACACGCCGCAGCCCAGGTGGACCGAGGTGGCGCCCACGGGGTCGTCGATCTTGATGCGGTCAAAGAACACCACCAGGAACACCACGATCACACCAGCGATGGCCCCAATGAGCAGAGATATCTCCACCGTCACATAGGCGCAGCCGCCGGTGATGCCCACCAGACCCGCCAGACAGCCGTTGATGGTCATGCCCAGGTCCGGTTTCCCCAGGAAGACCCAGGCGGTGATGGTGGAGGTGAGCACCGCGGCGATGGCGGAGGTGTTGGTGGTCACCAGGATGTGCATCACGTCGGAGGGGCTTTCAAAGCTCATGGTGGAGCCGGGGTTGAAGCCGAACCAGCCCAGCCAGAGCACGAACAGGCCGATCACTGCCAGGGACATGTTGTGTCCCGGGATGGCCCGGGGCTTTCCGTCCTTGCCGTACTTGCCGATGCGGGGGCCCAGGATGAGCGCGCCGGACAGGGCCGCCCAGCCGCCCACGGGGTGGACCGCGCTGTCGCCGGCAAAGTCCAGGAAGCCCAGCTGGCTCAGGCAGCCGCCGCCCCAGATCCAGTGGCCCACGATGGGATAGATCACCAGGGTGAGCACAAAGGAGAAGATGATGAAGGAGATGTACTTGATCCGCTCGGCCACCGCGCCGGACACGATGGTGGCCGCCGTTCCGCAGAACACCAGCTGGAAGAAGAACTTGCCCCAGAAAGGCACGGATGAGGTCAGGGTGTCGTCGTAGAAGGACAGGTCGGACTGTCCCAGGATGAACAGGTGCTCGGTGCCCACGAAGAGATCGTCCCCGCCGAACATCAGCCCCCAGCCCAGCAGCATGAAGCCCAGGGACGAGATGGCAAAGACGATGAAATTCTTGGACAGGATGTTCACCGTGTTCTTGGCCCTGGCAAAGCCCGCCTCCACCGAGGCGAAGCCCAGGTTCATGAAGAACACCAGGATGGCCGCCAGCAGGACCCATAATGTGTCAATGATCGAAAACTCCATAGCGTTTCCTCCCCTGCGCCGCGCTCCCACGTCCCCCCTTCGGTCTGTGCCGCGGCAAAAATGAGAACAGGGCATATCCCTCTCTTTCGGATACGCCCCATCGCGATGATCAGAAAGGCGCTCCGGGAGATCCGGAGCGCCTTTGCTCGATGGGGGAAGTATACCCGCATTTCTGCACGATGTCAACCCATCATGTTCAATTTTGTGACCCGCAACCAATTCAGGTCCGTTTATTTTTGAAATTTATGCAAGTTTTTATATTCTCTCTTGCATTTTCAGCGCCACAGACACCGGCTGGTCCACCGTCAGGCTGTCCGGCGTCACCCGGCAGTCCATGGCCAGCACCCGCACGCCGGCCGCCGCCGCCTCACGCAGGGCAGCGCCGAACTCCGGATGGGTGCGCTCGTTGGGGCAGAACAGGCGGCAGCCCTTCATCTGTATGATGATGCACACCGTGCACTCATACCCCTCTCCCTGGGCGGCGGCCAGCTCGTGGAGGTGCTTCACCCCCCGCTGGGTGGGCGCGTCGGGGAACATGGCCAGGCCGTCCTCCTCCAGGGTACAGCCCTTGACCTCCACAAACCCTCTCAGCGCCACTGCCGCCGGCTGGTCCCCCTTCCGGCTGTCCGGCCTCACCCGGCAGCCCATGCCCAGCACCCGCACGCCGGCCGCTCCGCCTCCCAGTAGAAGTCGAACCGGGAGGAGCCCCAGGTGGTCTCCGGCCGCAGCAGGGTCAGGCCGTCCACAAAGCCCCCGGCCCGGGCCCACTCGGCGAACACCTGGTTGGGGGCCTGGGCGTCCATGTTGATGAGCAGGCCGTCCTTGTCCACGGCGACCAGGTCGTACCCGGTCTTACGGGCGGGGTTTGCGCTCTTCTCCAGCCAGACGGTGCGCCCGGGGATGAGCAGCTCCCTGCACCGGCCTGTGTTCTTCACGTGGACGGTCTCCTCCCGCCCGTCCAGCTCCACCCGGGCGATGAAGCGGTTGGGCCGGGACAGGAACACCGCCGGGACGATGTGTTCATATTTCATGGGAAATTCCCCTCTTCGCGCAAAATGCAGCCGGGAAACCCCGGCTGCATTTGAGTATATCCGAATTTCCCCGGCGGGTCAAGGACCTGGGGCCGCTCAACCCCCCGGCGCCCGGATGTAGCCAATGCGGTAGCCGCCCCCCTCATTGGGGTACAGGCGCACCACCCGCCCGATCTCCAGGTCAGAGCACCGGCAGTCCACCAGCAGGCTGCCGTCCGCCTCCCGGGTGCCGCTGTCGCAGGTGACGTTCCTCATGAGGGTGTCTCCGTGGATGTGGTAGAAGGCGTCGAACTGCGCCAGATAAATCCAGTCCGCCATCTTCGCCCGGAGCCAGTCCACGCTGACCTTTTCCACTCCCAGCCGCTCGGCGACCAGCCCCCGGACCTGCTCCATGGTCACCTTGACCACGTCCAGGCCCGGCTCCGCGCCCTGTCCGGCCAGGGCGTCCCGTTCCTCCTGGGTCAGCTCGCCCATGTCCAGCCCCGCGCCGTCGTAAAACATGTCGGACAGGTCGGCCTCCTCCCCCTTGTTGAAGCCGCTGCGGAACAGTTCGCACACCCCAGGCTGGCTGAGCCATGTGCTCAGCTCGTCCAGCTCGCCCTCGGTCAGCGCCGTCTTCTCTGTCTCCGTCCGGCATCCGACCAGCAGGCACAGGAGCAGCGCCGCGGCCAGGCCGGCCGCCATCCAGGTCATTCGTCTCATATGAGCGCCTCCTCTTCCCCATGCCCGCGGACTGCGGGCGGCGTTTTGCCGTATCTCAGCTAAGTCCAGTATAGCAGGGATCTCAGCACAAATCCTCCCGATCCCGGATACAAATGGTTACAGATTTTCTGAAAAGCGTAACAACGGTTACAGTTTTCCCAACAATGGTTACAAACTGCCCGCTTGCGCCGCCGCCCCTTTGCTGGTATGATAGTGTCAGCTGGATCGGCCGGCTCTGGTCGATCCGTGCGGCTGTGCCGCGTGACCCCGTTCCGCGACCGCCGAGACCGGCGGCCGCGGAACGACCCATCCTCAAGGAGGCTCTGACCATGCCCCACATCCCCTCGGGCGACACCGCCCTGCTGGACCTGGTCCCCTTTGACCAGGCGCTCTCCGCCGCCCAGCGGCCCAGCCCGGACTATGACTGCCAAAAATGGCTGTATGTCCCCAATGTTTACTCGGAATACCGTTACATCCTGGGCACCCGGGGGGAAAAGCCCCTGATCTGCGTGGGCATCAACCCGTCCACCGCCGCCCCGGACCATCTGGACAACACCCTGAGATCGGTGGAGCGAGTGGCCCTCCACAACGGGTACGACAGCTTCATCATGTTCAACGTCTACGCCCAGCGGGCCACTGATCCGGACGACATGGAGCGGACCTATAACCAGGCCCTCCACCGGGAGAACATGAAGGCCTTTCGGTATGTCCTCTCCCAGGTGGGGGCGGGTTTTACCCCTGCGGTTTGGGCGGCTTGGGGCACCATCATAGAAAAACGCCCCTATCTCCGGGACTGTGTC
>JAHZFC010000148.1 GCA_019421525.1 Clostridiales bacterium | reverse complement strand
ATATGGAGACCGGGGAGGGGGGCGAGTACATGGACGGCGGCTACTGCGCCCTGGGCACCTATGTGGAGCTGGAGGGGGCCTTTGCGGAGAATCTGGACAACCTCCTGGCCGGCCTGGAGGTGGATCCCATCGTGGAGCAGGATCCCAGCTTCGGCTGGCTGATGACCACGATGGCCCCGGTGCTCCACGAGGACGGGACGGTGGCCGGGTATGTGATGGCGGACATCGACATGAGCGAGGTCATCCAGGAGCAGCGCAACTACCTGATCTATGCGGGGAGCCTGCTGGCCGGTCTGACGGTGGTGTTCGCGGTGGTCTACCTGGTGCTCGTCCGCCGGAGCTTCATCCGCCCCATCCAGCAGCTGACGGAAGCTGCCCAGGGCTATGAGGGCGGGGAGAACAAAAAGGCGTTCAGCGCTGTGAAGATCCACAGCAACGACGAGCTGCGCACCCTGTCGGACGCATTCCGCATGATGCTGGTGGAGATCGACCTGAACAACATGGAGCAAAAGGAGCTTGCGGTGCGGGAGCAGCGGCTGGACAGCGAGCTGCAGCTGGCCAATGAGCTCAACCTGTCCATGCTGCCCAAGGCGCTGCCCCAGCGGGAGGGGGGATACCCCTTTGAGGTCCAGGGGAGGATCTATCAGGGGCGGGAGCTGTCCTGCTGCTTCTACGACTACTTCCTGCTGGAGGGGGACAGGCTGTGCCTGATGGTGGGGGAGGTCCCGGGGAGCGGGATCCCCCAGGTGCTCTACACAGCCATGGCCCAGGCCACCATCAAGAGCCAGCTGCGCACCGGGCAGCCCCTGGCAGAGGTCATGACCTCCGCCAACCGGCAGCTGTATGAGATGAGCGATCGCATGAGCTTCCCGGTGCTGGTGGGCGTTCTGGACAGCGTCACCGGCCGATTCTCCTGTATCAGCGCCGGACAGCGCGCCCCTCTGCTGATGCGGGGCCAGGACCGATACGAGTGGGTGGAGGACCTGGCCTACGCCCCGCTGGGGGAGAGCGAGAACGTGGTGTACCAGGTGATGGAGCTGGAGCTGCGGCAGGGGGACCGGATGTTCTTCTACACCGACGGGCTGTACCAGATCAGGGACGAGAAGGGGAAGGCGTTTGGCCAGGAGCGGCTGCGCATGGCCCTCAACGAGCGCAGCAGCCGCGAGGCGGAGCTGGAGCGGCAGCTGCAATATGTGAGCGATACGGGGGGCGCCTACGCCGCCCGGCTCGATCAGACCAGCGGCTACGCCATGCTGGCCCTGGAGTACCGCAGACGGGACCGGGCCCAGGCCCACTGTATCCTCCCCGCCAGGGCGGAGGGGAACAGCCAGCTGATGGACTTCCTGCGGGGGCAGCTGACGGCAAACCAGATCCCGGACCGGCAGATGGCGCTGCTGATCGTGGTGGCGGACGAGCTGTTCACCCTGTGCCGCCTCCAGAGCGAGCCGGACAGCCGCTTCATGGCGGAGTGCGCGATCGCGCCGGACGGAGGACTGGTGACCCTGCGCCTGAAGGGAAACATGGGCGGACGGCACCCGCTGGACCGCACTGAGGGCGAGGCGTCGGAGCACGCGGCATCCTTCATCCGAAAGGCCTGCGACCAGGTCCTGTTCGAACACGGGAGAGATATGGATACGGTGATGGTCGTCAAGCAGATGGACGCCAAACAAACAGCAGAAGAGAGGGAGAGTTCGGGATGAAAGTAAAGAAACTGCGCTGGTCGCTGGGGAAAAAGCTGACCGGGCTGATCGTGATCATGTGCGTAGTCCTGGGCTGTCTGGCCGCTGTGGTCAGTTACCGCACGTTCAGCGACGCGATGACAGAATACTATAACCGCCTGGGGACGAACCTGGTGCGCACCCTGGCCAGCCAGCTGGACCCGGACGATCTGGACCGCTATTTCGAGACAGGCGAGATGGATGAAAGCTATTATCAGACCCAGGCATTCATCCAGGACCTGGTGGCCAGCAACGATGTGGAATACCTCTATGTGGTGCGCCCCCATGGGGTGGGCGTCACCTTCCTCTTCGACTCCGATATGGAGACCGGGGAGGGGGGCGAGTACATGGACGGCGGCTACTGCGCCCTGGGGACTTATGTGGAGCTGGAAGGGGCCTTCGCGGAGAACCTGGACAACCTCCTGGCCGGCCGTGAGGTGGATCCCATCGTGGAGCACGACCCCAGCTTCGGCTGGCTGATGACCGCGATGGTGCCGGTGCTCCATGAGGACGGGACCATGGCAGGGTATGTGATGGCGGACATCAGCATGAACGACATCATGGATACCCGGCAGACCTTCCTCATCACCCTGACGGCCCTGCTGGCGGCGGTGGCGGTGGTGTTCCTGGCGGCCTTCCTGGTGATCCTCCGGCGGATCGTGCTGCGGCCCATCGACCAACTGACCCGGGCCACCGGCGAGTTCATCCAGAGCAATGAGGAGGAGCTGGCCATCGGCACGGCCACGGTCAACGTGCCGGAGATCCGCACCGGGGATGAGGTGGAGCTGCTGGCCGATTCCTTCCGCAAGATGGAGGAGGACATGATCTCCTACATCCGCAGCTTCATGCAGATCACCGCGGAGAAGGAGCGCATCAGCGCCGAGCTGAACGTGGCCACCCAGATCCAGGCGGATATGCTGCCCCGGATCTTCCCCGCCTTCCCCGAGCGGGAGGAGTTCGACATCTATGCCACCATGGATCCGGCCAAGGAGGTGGGCGGCGACTTCTACGACTTCTTCCTGGTGGACGAGGACCATCTGGCCGTGGTGATCGCGGACGTGTCCGGCAAGGGGGTGCCCGCGGCCCTGTTCATGGTGATCGCCAAGACCCTGATCAAAAACCACGCCCAGAACAAGGAGGCCCCGGGCGATGTGTTCACCCACACCAATGAGCAGCTGTGCGAGGGCAACGACGCCGGACTGTTCGTCACCGCCTGGATGGGCGTGCTGGAGATCTCCACCGGCAAGTTCGTCTATGTCAACGCGGGCCACAATCCCCCCCTGCTCAAGCGGGCCGGCGGGCGCTTCGAGTGGCTCAAGAGCCGGCCGGGCTTCGTGCTGGCCGGCATGGAGGCGATCCGCTACCGGGAGAACGAGATGGTGCTGGAGCCGGGGGACTGCCTCTACCTCTACACCGACGGCGTCACCGAGGCCACCAGCGCCGCCCAGGAGCTCTTCGGGGAGCAGCGCCTCCAGGACGCCCTGAACGAGGCGGCAGATATGCCCGTCCACAAGCTGCTGCCCAGGATCAAGGAGAAGATCGACACCTTCGTGGGCGACGCGGAACAATTCGATGATGTGACGATGCTCGGACTATACTATCACAGGAGAGGGGAGAAAGAGGATGGCTGAACGGATCTTTGCCGCGACCCAGGATCAGCTAGAGCCAGTGCAGCAGTTTATCGCATCGGAGCTGGAGAAATATAACTGCGATAGGAAGGTCCTGTTCCAGCTGGCCGTGGCGGTGGAGGAGATCTTCATCAATATCGCCCACTATGCCTACCGGCCGGAGCAGGAGGGGACGGCTAAGATCCGCTGCAGTGTGGAGGGGGAGAGCCCCCAGGTGACGATCCAGTTCCTGGACAACGGCAAGCCCTTCAACCCGCTGGCCAAGGAGGACGCCGACATCACCCTCTCCGCCGAGGAGCGGCAGATCGGGGGCCTGGGCATCCTGATGGTGAAAAAGAGCATGGACGCTGTGGACTACGCCTATGAGAACGGCAGCAACATCCTCACCATCAAAAAGAAGATCCAGAGCGGAGAGAAGGGCCATGGCGGCCAAGGGGCGCCGTGACCGGCGGGCCCAAAGACCGGGTGAAGGCAGGAGAGATGGCATAGAAATCGGTCAAACGGGCCCAAAAGGCATTCGGATGGGATGCCTGTATGGTATCATGGAACAAACAGAGATCCGCCGTACATTTAAGGGCGGGATGGGCGGGCGGCCGGGAGGCGGCACACTGTGCCCGCGCACGCCGAGATCGGAAAGGAGAAGGCGCTTATGGAGCAGCTGCGGCTGTATCTGATAGGGCCGGAGGACAGGGCCTTTTTCCAGTATATCCCCGGGAATTTCCGGGGCCTGCTGGGGCGGGACGATACTGTGTGCGTCGGGGCGGTCTGCGGCAGTGCGGCCTGCGGCGCGGCCATAGCCCAGCGGGAACAGGGGGGCGGGCTCTGCTACCTCCGTTATATCTTCGTGGACCCCAAGGCACGGCTGTGCGGCCTGGGGACCTATCTGCTGCGGGGGCTGCTGGGACAGCTGCGGTCCCGGGGGGCCCAGGAGGTCCAGGCGATCTTCTCCCCCAGTATGCTGGAGAGGGGGGGGCAGACACTGGGCATCCTAGAGCGGGCGGGCTTTTCCCGGCCAAAGCCGGTATCCACAGGGTTCTCCACCCGACTGGGGGACATCCCGGATGTGAAGTACGGCCCCTCCCCGGAGATGGCGGTATACAGCGCGCTGGACGCGCCCCAGGCGGTGCGGGACGCCTATCTGTCCCTGCTGGACGCGGGGGAGCTGCCCGAGCTGGCCGACTTGGACCGCCTGGACCGCCCGTGGGAGGAGCTGTCCGGCTTCTGCACGGAAAAGGGAGAGCTGTCCGGCGTGTTCCTGCTGGACCACAAGGGAGAGGGCTGCCATCTGGCGGGGCTGTATGTGCTGCCTGAGTTCCGCGGCGGCCGGACGGCGGCGGCCCTCATCGCCTGGTGCATCCGGACGGCGAAGGCCCTGCTGCCGCCGGAGACGGAGGTATGGGCCTCGGCCATCGACCGCAACGCCTTCTCTCTGTGCGAAAAGCTGATGCGCCGGGGGGACCTGGCGGTGAAGGAGACGGAGCTCTGCGCCGTCTACAAATCAGATGAAAAAGGGGGATAACACAGATGCAGACCTATCAGAACAGGCGCAGAGCGCCGGACCGGACCGCGCCGCCGCCCGCACAGGAGACGGCGCCCTCCCGTAGCGAGCTGCTCCATCTCTCCGGCGCAGGCGCGCCCCAGCCCATGTCGCCCCAGCTGCGGGAGAAGTTCGAGCCTGGGTTCAGCGCGGACTTTACCAACATCCGCATCAGCCGGGGCCACATCCCGGAGGAGCTGGGGGTGCAGGCGGTGGCCCAGGGCACCGACATCCTGCTGGACGAGAGCGCGGGCATGGACGTGCTGGGCCACGAGCTGGCCCATGTGGTGCAGCAGGCCCAGGGCCGGGTGGAGGGCGGCTTCCCTGTGGTGGAGAATGCCGCGCTGGAGC
>JAHZFC010000147.1:4679-5280 GCA_019421525.1 Clostridiales bacterium | reverse complement strand
TTTTGCTTCCTTTTCGCACGCGCGAAAAGGAAGTCGCCGTCAGGCGAAACCTGACCGTCTCTTTTGTCGCTGTCAAAAGAAATGGGGTCGGGAAAATCGCATTCCAAAGGCATAGTCTTTGGATAAAGCACCCAAGGACGCAGTCCTTGGGATCGGCAGGGGCGTCAGCCTTGGGACAACAGGTCAAGGGCGAAGCCCTTGCAACAATGCCTCCCCTTGCCCCGGCCGGGGCAGAAAGGAGATCCATCATGAACATCTTGAAAAAGCAGGGCGTGGCCTGGGTCATCACCATTTTGGTGGTGCTGTTCTCTGTCGGCATCGGCCTGGCCAAGGCCCCGGACGCCCCTTCGGCGGGAAATGACAGGCCGCCCGTCACCTCTGCGCAGCCAGACCACGCCTATGATGTCCAGGCCGTCTACGACGAGGCCAATGTCCTCTCCGCTGACACGGAGGCATATCTGGAGGAGCGGAACAACGACCTGCTCAGCTCCCACCTCACCAGGGTCGTCTTTGTCACCGTCAATGAGAACTCGAACGACCTGGGCCAGTTCGCCCTGGACTACGCCGAGCAGATTGGCCTGACCAGCGTGGACATGATCAT
>JAHZFC010000147.1:0-4669 GCA_019421525.1 Clostridiales bacterium | reverse complement strand
CGAGGACTGCTCCAACTATGCCTGGGACTACATGGAGGCCGATTTCGCCGCCGGCGACTACGACGGCGCGGTCATCAGCCTGATGGACGCCCTGTACCGGTGGTACGACACGGAGTTTGTAGGTTAGACCCGGTTCAGAAGGGAGAATGCAATGGATATTCTTATCATCGTTTTATTGGTGGTCGTCCTCCTGCTGGCCATGGAGGGCAACCACCGCCGGCGTTACCGCGGCGGCTACTACGGGCCCCACTATGTCTACCGGCCCTTCTTTATCTTCCGGCCCCGCCCGCCCCGTCCGCCCCGTTTCCATGGCGGCCCCCGTCCCGGTCCAGGCCCGCGTCCTGGCCCCCGCCCCGGTCCTGGGCCGCGCCCCGGCGCAGGTCCCCGGCCTGGCAGCTTTGGGGGTGGCCGGAGCTTTGGCGGCGGCCGGCCCGGCGGCTTTGGCGGAGGGCGCTCCTTTGGCGGCGGCCGTCCCGGGGGCGGTTTCGGCGGCGGCCGGAGCTTTGGCGGCGGCGGACGGCCCGGCGGTGGAGGCCGGGGCGGCGGGCGCAGGTGAGCGCCCAGCGCCCCTGGAGCGGGCCGGGCGGCAGCGCATGAGATCGACATCCGTGGAACTTTCATACAGACAACAGGGGGACCACATCGTGAGATGTGGTCCCCCTGCCTCTTGTAAGCGGAGAAGAAAAGTGTTATAATCCCATTTTAAGCATAAACATAGGATAGAGCATTTCTGTCGATCCCAAAGACAGTGCGGTAAGGAGTTTTGCCCTATGAAGATCGTGGTATTGGCCGGCGGCCTGAGCCCGGAGCGCAACGTATCCCTGTCCAGCGGGGCCATGGTGTGCCAGGCCCTCCGGGACAGGGGCCACCAGGCGGCCTTTGTGGATATGTACTTCGGGACGGAGCATTTTGACGGCCCGGCCCAGGCCCTGTTCGACGCGCCCCTGCCGGAGGAGCTGAAAAAGGTGGCCCGCCAGGCCCCTGACCTGGAGGCGGTGAAGAGCCAGCGCACCGGCGGGGGAGAGAGCATGTTCGGCCCCCAGGTGCTGGAGCTGTGCCAGAGCGCGGACGTGGTGTTCCTGGCCCTCCACGGCTCCTGCGGAGAGGATGGCCGGGTCCAGGCGGCCCTGGAGCTCATGGGGGTGCCCTACACCGGCTCAGGCTACCTGGGCAGCGCCATCGCCATGGATAAGGACCTGACCAAGCGGCTGGTCGCCCCCCTGGGAGTGGCCACGCCCCGGTGGGAGACGGTGCGCTATGGGCGGGAGGACATCCCGGCTCTGGCCGCCCGGCTGGAGCTGCCCTGTGTGGTCAAGCCGGTGGACTCCGGCTCGTCCATCGGGGTGTATATCTGCCGGACCAGGGAGGAGCTGGCCCAGGCGCTGGAGGCCGGTGTGGCCTTGGGGGGCCACTGCGTGGTGGAGCAGTATATCTCCGGCCGGGAGATCCAGGTGGGCATCCTGGAGGACGCCGCCCTGCCCTCCATCGAGATAATCCCCAAAGAGGGCTTCTACGACTATGAAAACAAATACCAGCCCGGCGCGGCAGAGGAGATCTGCCCCGCGCCCATCCCGGCGGAGTGGGAGCGGCGGCTGGGCCAGGCGGCCCTGACTGTGTTCCGGGCCCTGGGGCTGGCGGTCTACTCCCGGGCGGACTTTATCGTCACCGACGACGGCACCCCCTGGTTTCTGGAGATCAACACCCTGCCCGGCATGACCCCCACCAGCCTGCTGCCCCAGGAGGCCGCGGCGGTGGGTGTCGGCTACGGCCAGCTGTGTGAGCGCATCATCCGGGCATCCCTGCAGGCCCGGCAGCAAAAACAGTAAAATACGCCGGGGCCCATGCCCCAAAGGAGACAACGATATGGAACCCATCACCCTGAGACAGCTGATAGCGGCCGTGGACGGCACCCTTCTGGGGGACTTTTCCGATCTGGACGCGGCGGTCACCTCCGTGGACACCGACAGCCGGAACATCCAGCCGGGCAGCCTGTTCATCCCCCTGGAGGGGGAGCGGTTCGACGGCCACTCCTTCATCCCCGCCGCCCTGTCAGCGGGGGCGGCGGGCTGCCTCACCGCCCGGGCAAGGGACAGCTATGCGCCGGGGAAGTTCTATGTGAAGGTCCGCTCCACCCAGCGGGCCCTCCGGGATCTGGCCCGGTGGTATAAAAAGCAGTTCGACATCCCCTTCGTATGCATCACTGGCTCGGTGGGCAAGACCACCACCAAGGACATGGTGGCCGCCGTGCTGCGGGAGAAGTTCCGGGTGCACAAGACCAACGGGAACTTCAACAACAACATCGGCCTGCCCCTGACCCTGCTGCGGCTGGAGAAGGCAGATGAGATCTGTGTGCTGGAGATGGGGATGAACCATGCCGGGGAGATAGAATACCTCAGCGACATCGTGGAGCCGGACGTGGCCCTCATCACCAACATCGGGGACAGCCATATCGAGAATCTGGGCAGCCGGGAGGGCATCTTCCAGGCCAAGTGCGAGATCTTCACCCATATGAAGCCGGAGGGCACCGTCATCCTCAACGGGGATGACGAGTGGCTGACCACCCTGAAGGGCAGGCTGCCCTTTACCACGGTGTTCGTGGGCAGGGGAGAGGGGCTGGAATACCGGGCCACCCAGGTGGACAGCGACGGCCAGACCCATATCAAATGCCAGATGACCACCCCCCGGCAGTCCTTCTCCCTGTGCATCCCCGCCCTTGGGGCACACATGGTCTACCCGGCCCTGATGGCCGCCGCCGTGGGGGAGCTGTACGGTATGACCGGAGAGGAGATCGCCCGGGGCGTGGAGAACTTCCTGCCCACCAAGATGCGCATGAACGTGCTGCGCCTGAGCGGCGATGTGGTGGTGCTCAACGACGCGTACAACGCCAACCCCCAGTCCATGCGGGCGGCCGCCGCCGTGCTGGGGGACGCCCGGGGACGCCGGAAGGTGGCCATCGTGGGCGATATGCTGGAGCTGGGGGACAGCAGCGACCTGTTCCACCGGGCGGTGGGGGGCAGCTTTGCCGAGCTGGGGACCGACTGCCTCATCGCCGTGGGAGACCTGGCCCGGTACCTGGCCGAGGGCGCCCGGGAGGCCGGCATGGGGGAGGTCTACCACTTCGACAGCCAGGAGCAGGCCATGCCCACCATCCTCAGGCAGCTCCAGCCGGGGACCACCATTTTGGTGAAGGCGTCCCGGATGATGAGATTTGAACGTATCGTGGAGGCCCTCACCGCCGCCGCAAAGGGCGGCGGCTGAGGCGTACCCAGGAGCATTATAGGAGAATTGTTATGATCGACATTCAGCTCACCGGCCTGGTCAAGGAATTTGAGGTCGGCAAGCGGATCTTGGACGGCTTTTCCCTCCAGGTGGACACCGGGGAGCGGGTGGGCCTGCTGGGCAAGAACGGCGCCGGCAAGACCACCATCTTCCGCATCATGACCGGACAGGTCCACCCCGACGAGGGGACGGTGGCCATCGCCCCGGGCAAGCGGCTGGGGCTCATCTCCCAGATCCCCGTCTACCCGGAGGGGTACACCGTCCGGGACGTGCTGGACACCGCCTTTGCCCCCATCCACGACATGGAGCGGGAGATGGAGGCGCTGGCCGCCAGGATGGGGGAGGACACCTCCCCCGAGGTGATGGCCCGGTACGATAAGCTGTCCGCCGCCTTTGAGGCGGCGGGGGGCTATGATACCGAGACCCGCCTCAACAAGGTGTGCAACGGCCTGAGCATCGACGGGGATATGCGCGCCCGGCTGTTCTCCGCCCTGTCCGGCGGGGAAAAGACCCGCATCAACCTGGCCCGGCTCATCCTGGAGGACACGGACATCCTCCTGCTGGACGAGCCCACCAACCACCTGGACCTGAAGGCCACCGAGTGGCTGGAGGAGTATCTGGAGCACTTCAAGGGCACGGTGCTGGCCATCTCCCATGACCGCTGGTTTTTGGACAAGGTGGTCAAACGGGTGGTGGAGGTCCACGACGGCAAGGCGGAGCTCTACTCCGGCAACTACTCCTTCTATGTGGAGGAAAAGGAGCGGCGGTATCTGGAGCGGCTGCGGCAGTATGAAAAGGAACAGGCCAAGATCGCCCAGCTGGAGCAGGCCGCCGAGCAGATGCGCCTGTGGGCCTTCAAGGGCAACGACAAACAGTACAAGCGGGCCATCAACATGGAGCGGCGCATCGAGCGCATGCGCACCACGGACAAGCCCACCAAGGAGCGCAAGCTCACCACCCGGTTCGGAGAGCGGGAGTTCCACGGGGACGAGGCCCTGGTGGTCACCCACCTGTCCAAGTCCTTCGGGGAGCGGACGCTGTTCTCCGGCCTGGATCTGGAGGTGGCCGGTGGAGAGCGCATCGCCCTGCTGGGGGACAACGGCACGGGCAAATCCACGTTTTTGAAGATCCTCCTGGACGAGGAGGCGCCGGACAGCGGCACCGTCTACTGGGGGCCCGCCATCCGGGTGGGCTACCTGCCCCAGATCATCCGGTTCGACCGGCCGGACCGCAACCTGGTGGACACCATGCTGTACGCCCAGAACTGCACCACCCAGGAGGCACGGGACCGGCTGGCCTCCTTCAAGTTCCGGGGGGAGGACGTGTTCAAGCCGGTGTCCGCCCTGTCCGGCGGGGAGCAGTCGAGGCTGCGGCTGTGCATGCTCATGGA